>NZ_ALVC01000329.1:0-6547 GCF_000293195.2 Sphingomonas sp. LH128 | reverse complement strand
CCCCCCCCCCGGCCGCCGCCGTTGCCGCCGCGCTGTCCGCCGCCGCCCTGGCGGCGCTCGCCCTGCGGCTGCTCCACCTTACGCGAGGGTGCGGGCAGGCGTGCGGCCTGGTTCTGGAAGTCTTCCGGCAGCGCCAGCGGGTCGAGCTTCACGCGGGTCAGGCGTTCGATGTCGCGGATATAGGGCTTTTCGTCCGGCGCGACGTAGCTGATCGCGACGCCGGTGGCGCCGGCGCGCGCGGTGCGGCCGATGCGGTGGACGTACTGTTCGGCGACGTTCGGAATCTCGAAGTTGTAGACGTGCGAAACGCCCGAGACGTCGATGCCGCGCGCGGCGATGTCGGTGGCGACGAGGACGCGCACGGTGCCCTGGCGGAAGCCGCCGAGGGCGGCGGTGCGCTGGGCCTGGCTCTTGTTGCCGTGGATCGCGGCGGCCGGGATGCCGGCGGCGACGAGGTGGCGCACGACGCGGTCGGCGCCGTGCTTGGTGCGGGTGAACACCAGGGCGCGGTCGATGGCGCCGTGCGAGGCCTTCTCCTCGGCGTCAGGCGCAAGGCCCGCGCGCAGCGAGAGGGTCAGCAGCGCCTGCTTCTCGGCCTGGTTGATGTGGGTGGCGAACTGTTCGACGCGCTCGGCGGTGGTCGACTGCGGGGCCACTTCGACCTTGACCGGGTCGTTGATGAACTGGCGGCCGAGGTCGGCGATCGCCTGCGGCATGGTGGCCGAGAAGAACAGGCTCTGGCGCGTCTTGGGCAGCAGCGCGGCGACGCGCTTGAGCGGCACGATGAAGCCCAGGTCCATCATCTGGTCGGCTTCGTCGAGGACGAAGATCTCGACGTGGCGCAGCGTCAGCGCGCGCTGGTCGATCAGGTCGAGCAGGCGGCCGGGGGTGGCGACGAGGATGTCGACGCCGCGCTCCAGCGCGCGGGCCTGCTTGCCCACGGGCACGCCGCCGAAGATGCACTGGACCGTCAGGTTCAGGAACTTCGCGTAGCCGCGCATGTTCTCGGCGATCTGCGCGGCGAGTTCGCGAGTGGGCGAGAGCACCAGCATGCGGCAGCCGGCGTTCTGGCGCGGCTTGGGGTCCTGCGCGAGGCGGTGGAGCGAAGGCAGCGAGAACGCGGCGGTCTTGCCGGTGCCGGTCTGCGCGATGCCGAGGAGGTCACGGCCTTCGAGCAGCGAGGGGATCGCCTTGCGCTGGATCGGCGAGGGATCGGTGTAACCCTTGACGGCGAGCGCGCGGAGGATCGGCTCGGCGAGGCCAAGTTCGGAGAAATAGGACATGCGTCACTTTCAAAAGTGCGGGGCGCGCAAGGCTTTTGAAAAAAGGCGCGCGCACAGCGAGGTGTCGTTGCGGCGACCCTGCGTGAGGAAGGAAGCTAGTTGGTCGCAACCGCCAGTCCGGGCCGGTCTTGGCTGAATGCCGCGACCTCACGCTGCTCTCGGATTGCGGCGGGGCGGACCCCGCACGCCGGTTGCTGGCGGGTCACTTAGTGTGAATTACGGCAAAGCGCAAGAAAATTGCGGATAAGTTGCAGAAGTGCCCGGCTGTGGCGGATAGCCTGGCGTGGTGCCCACCCGCTGCGACTGGGCCCTTCCCTGCGGTCAGGATCAAGTCTCGCTCCCCTCCCGCATGCGGGAGGGGTTGGGGTGGGTTTTTCTACCCTTCATTCCCCCACTGCAGCGTATGCGGATCGCCCAGCGTCACCAGCCGTCGCAGCGAGGCGCGCGCCAGACGCTCCGTCTCCACCTTGCGCCGGGCGGCGGCAAGCTGGCGCAGGGGGGCGGGGCGCAGGATTTCCGCGTCGTAGCCATCGGCCACGATCACCCCGCAACTGTCGGGCAGGAACGCCTCGCTCTCCAGCGGGCTGCGGTCCAGCAAAGGAGAGAGCCCCCAGTAGAACCTGTCGCAGTAGTCGAGATAGTCGGTCCACTTGCCGTCGCCGAGCAGGTCCGCGCGCGCCACCTTGATCTCGACGATGATGACGTGCCCCTTGGCGTCGATCCCCATGAGATCGGCGCGCCGTCCGCAGCGCAGCGGCATTTCCGGCATGCACCAGATGCCGTTGCGGGCGAACAGCCGGGCGATCCCGCGAGCCACGTCCACAGCGGTATGCCCATGCGAAGGGGCGAGGGAGAGCGAATCAGCTTCGGCCATGATCGTCATCATAGGAACATATCAAGAACTGACAAGTCATCGCATTTGGCGCTGGCAAGCCCCGCTTCCGTCTGCTAACCGCGCTGGCACTGCACCCGTAGCTCAGCTGGATAGAGCGCTGCCCTCCGAAGGCAGAGGCCACAGGTTCGAATCCTGTCGGGTGCACCATATCCCCACATTGACGTCTCATCGCCCCGCGCAGTTCATCGCGTTCATGGCGCCGTCTGCCGTTAACAGGTGTTAACACCTGCATCTTGCGCGTGCGTTGCCGCGTTGCAGCAGGCAGTATCCGCAAGTCATGAGCCGCACATTGTCCAATGTCCAACGTGCCCATTTCTGGGGCATCAAGGCCGCGCAGGCCGGTATTCCGCTTTCCAGCAATCCTTACGCCAGTCCCCAGCAGAGAGCCGCATGGGAAGCCGGCTATCGCCACGATCCGTTTGCGCAGGATCGGCGACATTCACTGCCCAATTGAGGCGGAATTTCTCTATTTCAGCTTGAGCGGCAGCCCCGCAGCGACGAATTCGACTTCATCGACCGTCGCGGCGATGGTCTGGTTCAGGCGTCCCGCTTCGTCGCGAAAGCGCCGGGCGAGGGCGTTCTCGGGGACGATGCTCAGGCCCACCTCGTTGGATACCAGCGCCAGCGGGACCGGGCAGCGGCGGATCGCCTCCTGCAAAGCCGTGATCGGCCCGTCCAGCGGCAGGTCTGCCAGCATCAGGTTCGATAGCCACAGCGTCAGGCAGTCGACGAGCACCGCGTCCGCCTCCCGCGCGGCCCTGTCGATGGCGCCTGCCAGATCGAGCGGTTCCTCCAGCGTGGTCCAGCGCGGCCCGCGATCCTCGCGGTGGCGGGCGATGCGTTCGGTCATTTCACCGTCGAACGCCTGCCCGGTGGCGATGTAGGAAAGGCGGCCGGGCTGAGACTCGATGCGCGCTTGTGCGTGGCGGCTCTTGCCCGAACGGGCGCCGCCCAAGACCAGAAGGCTGCGCATCATAAGGTAACTCCTGCCAGGGCGAGCAGCCCGTCGATGTCCAGATGGCGCTCCATCGCCTCGGCCAGCGCATCGAGTGCGGCATCGACGCGGGCGTCGTTGTCGAAGCCGTCCGACTGCGCGCCGATGCGGGCGAGCAGGGCGCTGCGAAGGCCCGGCTTGGCGAGCAGGCCGTGGCAGTAGGTGCCGAAAGTCCGCCCGTCTCGCCCGATGGCGCCGTCCGCGCGGCCCTGCGCCAGTCGCGCGAAAGGCCGCGTGGCGTCAGGCCCCTCGGTCACGCCCATGTGCATCTCGTAGCCGGTGAACGGGGCGTCCATCGCCGTGCCCTCGACCTGCTGCAGCGTCTTGCGGCCCGCCAGCACCGTCGTCACGTCGAGCAGGCCGAGCCCGGCGACTTCGCCCGGCGGCCCCTCGATGCCGTGTGGGTCCGCAATATTGCGGCCGAGCATCTGGTAGCCGCCGCAGATGCCCAGTACCGCCCCGCCGCGCCGGTGATGGGCGAGGACGTCGATGTCCCAGCCCTGTGTCCGAAGGAAGGCCATGTCGGCGATCGTCGCCTTGGAGCCAGGCAGGACGATCAGCGCCGCCTCGGCCGGGATCGGGGTGCCGGGCGGGATCATCGCGACGTCCACGCCGCTCTCCTGCCGCAGCGGGTCGAGGTCGTCGAAGTTGGCGATGCGCGGCAGGATCGGGCAGGCGACCAGCAGCTTGCCGGGCTTCGCGCCGAGCCCGCGTTCGAGGATCACGGCGTCTTCGCTCGGCAGCTGCGCGACGGCGGGCTCCCACGGCAGGACGCCGAAGCCGCGCCAGCCGGAGAGGCGCTCGATCGCCTCGTAGCCGTCGGTGAAGAGGGCGGGATCGCCGCGGAACTTGTTGATGATGAAGCCGTGGATCATCGCCGCGTCCTCGGGATCGATCACCGCGCGGGTGCCGACCACGGCGGCGATGACGCCGCCTCGGTCGATGTCGCCCGTCAGCACCACCGGCACCCCGGCCGCGCGTGCGAAGCCCATGTTGGCGATGTCGCCGCTGCGCAAGTTGATCTCGGCGGGCGAGCCCGCCCCTTCGACGAGGACGAGGTCGCAGCGGGCCTCCAGCCGGCGGTAGCTTTCGAGCACTTCGCCGAGCAGCGGGCGGCGCGCCTCGCGGAAGTTGGCGGCGCCCAGCGTGCCGCGTACTTGGCCGTGGACGATCAGCTGCGAGGTGCGGTCGGCCTGGGGCTTCAGGAGCACCGGGTTCATGTCGACATGGAGCGGCGCGCGCGCGGCGATGGCCTGCAGCGCCTGCGCGCGGCCGATCTCGCCGCCCTCGGGCGTGACGGCTGCGTTGTTCGACATGTTCTGCGGCTTGAACGGCAGGACGGTGAGCCCCCGGTTGGCGGCGGCGCGGCAGAGCCCTGCGACCAGCACCGACTTGCCGACGTCGGAGCCGGTTCCCTGCAGCATCAGGCCAGCCATGCGATTCCCATAGCGATGATCCCCAATATCAGGCCCAGTATCAGGCAGGCGCGCCGGTAGATCGTCAGCGCGCGGGAGAGGTGGTGCGGTGCCGCGATGCCGCCTTCACCGATCCACGGCTTGTCGGCAAGCACGCCGTCGTAGGCGATCGGACCGGCGAGGCGGATGCCCAGCGCGCCCGCCATCGCCGCCTCGGGCCAGCCCGCGTTGGGCGAGGCGTGGCGGGCGTGGTAGCGGATCATCACGCGCCAGCCCCTGAGCCCGGCCCCCATGCCCGCAACGCACAACAGCGCTCCGGCGAGGCGGGCGGGTATCAGCATGACGAGATCGTCGAGGCGGGCGGCGGCCCAGCCATAGGGACCGTAGGGCTCCTCGCGGTGGCCGATCATGCTGTCGGCGGTGTTGATCGCCTTGAGCATCCACGCGCCCGGCAGGCCCAGCAGGAGCAGCCAGAACAGCGGCGCGACGACGCCGTCGCAGAAGCTCTCAGCCAGGCTCTCGATGGCGGCGCGGGCGGTGGCGGGCGCGTCGAGGTTCCGGGTGTCGCGGCCGACGATCATGCCGACGGTGCGGCGGGCCTCGGGCAGGTCGCCGCGCAGCAGGGCGTCGCGGATCGGGCGGACGTGGTCGTCGAGGCTGCGCGCGGCCATCGCGGGCCATGCGAGCAGGGCGAGGATCGGCCAGGCCCATGCGCCTGCGAGGGCGCGGACGGCGATCTCGATCGCGAGAGTGAGGCCGCCGGTGAGGGCGACGAGCAGCGCGGTGGCGAGCATGCCCGCGAGGCGGCGCTGCGCGGGCGAGGCGTCACGGCGGTTGAGGCGGCGCTCGCAGGCGCGGATGATGCGGGCGAAGAGGCCGACCGGGTGGCCGGTCAGGGCGTGGAGCCGCGCGGGCCAGCCGAGCACGGCCTCGATCGCGAGCGCGGCGGCGGCGATGGGTTCAGGCATGAAGCGCCCGGTCGAGGCGGTCCAGCGCGGCGGGATCGGCTGGGACGCCGAGGCGCAGGGTGTCGGGGCGCTGCGCGAAGGGACGGGTGAGAATGCGCGCCTTGGCCAGCCGCTCGAACAGCGCGCCTGCGTCCACGCCCGAGAGGTAGCGGAACAGCGGGCAGGCGCCTTGCGGGGAGAGGCCATGGCGCTCCAGCACCGTGTCGAGCGCGGCGGCACGGCGGGGAAGATCGGCGCGGGTATGGGCGATCCACGCGGCGTCGGCATAGGCGGCGCGGCCGAGTTCGAGCGCGGCGGTGTGGAGGGGCCAACTGCCGGTCAGCGCGCGCAGGCGGTCCAGTACGTGCCTCGGCGCGATCACGAAGCCGAGGCGCAGGCCTGCAAGGCCGAAGAACTTGCCGAACGAGCGCAGGACGATGAGGCGGCGGTCGTCGGCGACGTGTCCGGCGACGCTGGCTTGCGGGTGGCAGTCGGCGAAGGCTTCGTCGGCGATCAGCCAGCCACCTTGCGCGGCGATGGCGTCGTGCCAGTCGAGCACGGCGGCGGGGTCGCGCAGCAGGCCGTCGGGGTTGTTGGGGTTGGCGAGGACGACGGCCTCGGCACCCTCGGTTGGCGCGGCAAAGGCGATCGGGCGGGAGCGGGCGAAGGCCTCGGCATGGGTGCGGTAGGCCGGGGCCAGCGCGCGGCCGGGCAGGTCCAGCATGCCGGCGAGCAGGCGCAGCGCGGTCTCGCTGCCGGGGACGGCGCAGACGTGGCGGGGCTCGGCGCCGAAGTGGCGCGCGGCGGTCCGTTCGAGGGCGGCGAGCGCTTCGGGATCGGGCAGGGCGTGCCAGTCTATGCGCAAGTCTTCGGGCGGGCTCCACGGCGCGGGATTGAGGCCGGTGGAGAGGTCCAGCCACTGCACCGGATCGCCGCCGTAAAGGCGCGCGGCTTCGGCGAGGCGGCCGCCGTGGTGGAGCAGGTCGGGGGTCACGGCAGCAGCACCAGCGCGA
>NZ_ALVC01000328.1:0-29350 GCF_000293195.2 Sphingomonas sp. LH128 | reverse complement strand
GAACGAGACGTAACGGCTGTTGTAGGTGCCGGTCACGCGGCCGCCCTTGACGTAGAGGCGGAAGGGGATGCCGGCCGAGGTCGCGCCGTCGATCACGGTAACCTTGCCCTTCTGGGCAGTGGTGTAGTTGTAGTTGACGCCTTCGTGCGAGAATTCGCGGCTGTCGTCGGCCTGGGCGACGGCGGGAACGGCGAGGAGAGCAACGGCGGCAGAGGCGAGAACAGTCTTGAACATGGCAAAATCCTTAGATTCTGGATGAGGCTGGATCGCCTCGGGCGACGTTTATCTTGTGCGCTGCAGCAAAAGCGGATGTTGAACGGGAGTGCAATTTCAATACCCGAACTGGATGTTGCAAGTTTTGCAACTATTGGACAATGTGCCTGATTTTTAAGCAAATCGGCGTTGCAAGGCGCGAAGAAAAAACAGGCATGACCGCAAATTCATCATCGTCGGGTCAGGGAATCAGCCGAATCACACCGGCGGCCTGTCGAATCGCATGCGAAAGTTTGCCCGCCGGCCGGGAGAGGCGTACCGTGCAACTCATGTCGAGCATCAGACCGTACCGGGCGAGCGCACTGCTGGCCATTTTCGCAGTTGCAGCATGTCATTCCGCTTCGGACGGGTTGCCCGGTGATCCTGCCGATCATCGGCCGTGGAACGGCATCGCCGTCACGGAGACCGTGCACTTCGTCGGTACGGAGCCGTTCTGGGGCGGGCAGGTCGCGTCCTCGCGCCTGACGTATACAACCCCGGATAATGCCGAAGGCGAAACAGTGCCGGTCACCCGCTTCGCCGGTCGCGGCGGGGTTTCGTTCAGTGGAAAGCTGTCGGGCGGTGCGGCGACGCTGGCGGTCACGCCGTCGGTCTGCAGCGACGGCATGTCGGACACGCGCTATCCCTTTACCATCACCTTGCAGATCGGCGAGGAAACGCGGCAGGGCTGCGGCTGGACCGACCGCAGCCCGCGCACGGGCAGCAATTAGTCGCCGAGCGACTTTTCGAGCGTGATCTCGCAGTTCAGCAGCTTGGAGATCGGGCAGCCGGCCTTGGCTTCGTCGGCGATGCTGGCGAAGTCCTCGGGCGTGATGCCGGGTATGGACGCGGTGAGAGTCAGGGCCGACTTGGTGACGGAGAAGCCGTCGCCGTCCTTGTCGAGCGTGACCGTGCACTGGGTGTCGAGGGTGCCTTCGGCGTGTCCTGCGCGGGCGAGCGCGAAGCTGGTCGCCATGGTGAAGCAGGCGGCGTGCGCGGCGGCGATCAGTTCCTCGGGGTTGGTGCCGGGCTGGCCTTCGAAGCGGGTGCCGAAGCCGTAGGGCTGGTCTGACAACACGCCCGAGCGCGTGGTGATCGAGCCCTTGCCGTCCTTGCCGAGACCGACATAACGGGCGGAAGCGGTATTGGTGGTCATGTCGAGGTTCCCCTGGTGCTGATGCTACTGCTGGCGGGCCGAAGTGGCGCTGGCTGCAACGCCGGGGCTCTGTACAGGTTCCGAAAGTCTGCCGCGTGACGATGCCGCAGCGGGTTTGGCGAGCCTCGCGTTGCAGCACGAGGCTACGCCCGGGCGATGCTTCCTGGAAGAGCCTTTTACGCCTTGGCACCGGGCAGGGGGCGCGGCGCCCTCACATCCCGCCGAAAGCGGGGCTGATGCCCGTGATACCATGCGGTACACCAATCGTTGCGCAGCGCAAAAAGCGCAGAAATCCTAAGCTTCTTGAGGATTGTTCGCTTTGTCGCGGTGGGTGCGCATGGTACCTCTCGGCTTGTGAGATGACGGCCCGCGACGACGGTGCCGCACCGGAAGAGGATAGTTGTCATGAAGCGATTCCTGACAGCATTGCAGGTAGGGTTTGCCCTGTCGGCAATGGCTTTCCCGTCAGCAATGGCGATGACCGGAACCGGTCACGCTGCCGAAGTGTCCGTCGAGGCGGATGCGATGACCGGTGCGTACTACATGCGCGACAGCCTGGTTCCCCGAGCGGACGATCTCGCCCTGCTCCAGCGCAAGCCCGCGCTCTACCTTGCCAGTTTCAACGACGGCATGGCGACGGTGGCCTATTCGCTGGAGAACGGGCGGATCGTCTACCGGGTGGTCACCGGCGAGATCGGGGATGGTGCCCGGGCCGAGATCGACCGCGCGCTGGTCCGTCTGCAGCGCAAGGTCGCATGACGGTATAAAAAGAGAAGACGCAGGGAGAACGCGCGCGAAGGTCGGCTGGGCCTTCGCGCAGAGCCGAGGGAAGGGGAGAAGCGCAAGGCGCGGCGGGTAGCCACCACCGCCGCGCCTTGTTGCTATGTGCTCAGGCGCGCGCCTTCTGGCGGATCAGGCGCACGTAGGTATCGGCGACGGCCTGGTTTATGCGGTCCCAGCTGAACTCGCCGGCACGCGCGACGCCGGCGGCGCCATGGGTGCGTCGCAGTTCGGTATCTTCGATATAGCCTTTCAGCGCTTCGGCGAACTGGTGCACGGCGCCGGGCGGGATCAGGCGGCCCGAGACGCGGTCGTCGACGAGGCTCTGGCTGCCGGTGGCGGCCGCCGCGACGACGGGCAGCCCGCAGGCCATGGCCTCGAGCGTGACGTTGCCGAAAGTCTCGGTGACCGAGGGGTTGAACAGCACGTCCATCGAGGCGACCGCGCGGCCGAGGTCGGCGCCGCCCTGGAAGCCGACGAAGGCAGCGCCGGGAAGACGTTCCTCGAACCATTCGCGCGCAGGCCCCTGGCCGATCACCAGAACCTTGTGGGCGATGCCCTTGCGGCGCAGTTCGTCGAGCGTGTCCGAGAACACGTCGAGCCCCTTTTCCATCACCAGTCGGCCGAGGAAGCCGATGGCGACTTCATGGTCGGCGATGCCGTGGCTGCGGCGCCATTCGAGGTCGCGGCGGCCGGGGTTGAATATCTCGTGATCGACGCCGCGCGACCAGATCGAGACATCGTAGTTCATGCGCTGCTCGCGCAGGAGCTGCGCCATGCTTTCCGAAGGCGCGACAAGGGCGTTGCAGCGGCGATAGAAGCGGCGCAGGATCGCCTCGACCACCGGCTCGCCCCAGGCCATGTTGTAGTAGCGCAGGTAGGTTTCGAACCGGGTATGGACCGAGGACAGCACCGGAATGGTCCGGTTGCGTGCCCAGGTCACCGCCTGGTGGCCGACCGGGTCGGGCGAAGAGACGTGCACCACATTCGGCGCGAACTTCGCGAGGTCGCGGCGGGCCTTGCCCGAGATCGAGAACGGAACGCGGTATTCCGGACGTCCGGGAATCGCGAAGGAACGCACGCTGATAAGATCGCCGGTCGGCTCGAACGCGGGCTCGGCCACGGTCGGCGCGTAGACGCGAACTTGCGCGCCCTGGCGCAGGAGGTAGCCGACGAGACGATTGAGCGCTTGGTTGGCGCCGTCGCGGACGTAGTTGTAGTTGCCCGAGAACAGGGCGATGCGCAGATCTGCGGTGTCCATGATGGAGCGCCCCATAGCCGCCCCGGCCGCACTTGGCGAGGGTGCATGATGAGGCGCTCCCCGATGGATTTCATGGCCGTATGCATTGGGGGCGAGGGAGGCCGCGAACGGTCTGCCATCGATCGGGCAGCCGTCCGCGGAAAGCATCGCAGCTATGCTTCAGCGACGATAATCGCGGTCGCGCCAGCGGCGGTCGTCTCGCCGGTCGTCTCTGCGGTCATCGCGGCGATCCCAGCGTCCGTCACGGCGATCCCAGCGGCGATCGTCACGACGGTCCCAGCGATCCCGACGATCGTATTGCCTGTCCCGGCGCCAGTCGCGGCCACGGTCCCAGCGATTGCCGCCGTCGCGCCAACGATCACGATACCACGGCGAATAGTCCCGGTCGTAGTAGCGATCGCGATAATAGCGGTTGGGGTAGCCGTCGTAGTAATAATAATACCCGGGACGGTCGCGCACGGTGACGTAGCGGCGCGAGCCCCAGTAGCCGCGATCGTAGTAATTGCGATCACCGCGGTCGGCGATCGCGGCGCCGAGGGCAAGGCCGATCACGCCCGCACCGATGGCAATGGCGGCAGTGTCGTCACCGCGCCCGTAGTAGCGGTCTCGCGCCTGGGCTGGCGATGTGGTCACCAGCACCGAGGCGGCGAGTGCGGCCCCCAGCGCGAGTTTTTTCCCGAAGGATTTCAAATTTATACTCATGACGTGACGTCTCCCTTTCCGGGCCGACCGGGTAACGGCGGTAGCGGTGGGCACGCTGGAAACATGGGCCGGATGGACTGAACCGGAAGTGAATTTGTCGCGAGGCGTATCAGGCATGCGGCGAGCTGCGGGCGAGGGCGTGATCGTGTTCGGCCAAAACACCGTTCGTCATCCCCGCGACGGCAGGGCCCCTCCATCTGACGATCATGCAACAGGCGCCCTCGGAAGATGGATTCCCGCCTTCGCGGGAATGACAATGATACGGTTGAAATCGATCTTGCTCTGACGGCGTATGCAAAGACGCCCGGCCGAGGAGGAGGGGCCGGGCGTCTCGCGAAGTCGGGGAGGGGCCGAAAGGGGCGTCACCCGGCTTCGCTGGTATTCGATCGATCAGTAGCCGCGGCGCCAGTCACCCCGGTCGCCGTAGTAGCCGCGGCGCTGGTCGTCGCGGTGATCGCGGTTGTAGCGATCGTAGTCGCCGCGCGAGTAGCGGTTGCCGTCGCCATTCCAGTAGTAGCCGTCGCGATAGGACCAGCTCGAACCGTAGTAGCGGTCGTCGTAGCGGGCATTGTCGTAACGGTCGTGGTCGCGGCTGGACGAGGCGGCGATCGCGCCGACGGCAAGGCCCAGGATGCCCGCGCCGATAGCGACGGCAGCGGTGTTGTCGCCTCCCCGGTGCCAGTCGCGCGCCATCGCCGGCGTCGTAGTGGCAAGAGCGGTGGCGGCGAGGCCGACGGCCAGCGCGGTCTTCTTGAAAATGGTCATGGCTTCAACTCCTTGTTCGGGGTGGCGGATCAAGGAAGCCGTTGTCCCCGTGTGAAGTTTGGTATAAGCCCCGGCTCCTGAACCGGATCGAAGCGGATCTGGCAGAATCCATTCACGATTGTACGCAATTGTATGCGTAGCGGTACATGGGGCGATGCGGGGCTGCAGATGAAGCGGTTCCAGACATGTTTCGTCACGCGTCCGCCCGAAACGTGACACGCGGGCTCCCCAATCTGGCGTCATTGCATTGCCAGATTGGAGAATACCGATGATTTCCGCCGCTCTTCTTGCCCTTGTTTCGCTTTCCACGCCCGCTTCGGCATCGCTCGCTACTGCCTATGCCGGTGACAGCGTCGCCGCCTCGAAGGGCCATCCGACCATCGTGGCGCGCGCGCAGGGCAAGGCTTCGGCTCCGACCGTCTGCCATCCTGACCCGTCCAAGGGCCGCGCCTGCCGTCACGCCGTCGTCCAGGCCGAGCAGGCAGAGCGTCCGGTTCTGGCAGTCGCCGATGCGGCCGTGACCAAGGACTGACGCATCCGCCGCCTTGGCCTTTTGTGCAGATTTGCTGCGCGAAAGAGCGCGGCAGGACAATTTCCGACCGGCGCGGTTTGCCTGACCGCGCCGGTTGCCTATAGACAGCAGAGACAACCAGCACGATGACGGTCGCCCCCCGCTACAGACACCCGCACGAGACTATGACAACCCCTTCCACCATTCTGCTCGTCGAGGACGATGGCGCGTTGCGCACCCTGACCGCGCGAGCGTTGCGCCAGAGCGGTTTCAACGTGCTCACCGCCGCCACCGGCGCGGAGATGTGGGTGACCCTGCGCGAGGCGACGGTCAGCCTGGTCGTGCTCGACATCATGCTGCCGGGCACCAGCGGCTTCGACCTGTTCCGCCGCCTGCGCCGCGAAAGCGACGTGCCGATCATCTTCGTCAGTGCGCGCGGCAGCGAGGAAGACCGCGTGCTCGGCCTTGAACTGGGCGCCGACGATTACCTCGCCAAGCCTTTCAGCACCCGCGAACTGGCTGCGCGCGTCAGCGCCGTCCTGCGGCGCGGCGGCGGTCTCGATTCGACCAGCGAGCCGGTGCCCGAGATGCGGTCCGCCGATTCGATCCGGTTCGACGGCTGGGAAGTCTCGATGGCGCGGCGCGAACTGCGCTCGCCCAGCGGTGCGATCGTCGATCTGACCGGCGCCGAGTTCGACCTGCTCTCCACTTTCCTGGGATACCCGCAGCGAGTGCTCGGGCGTGAACGCCTGATGGAGCTTTCGCGCTCGCGCATCGGCGACAGTTCGGATCGCTCGATCGACGTGCTCGTCAGCCGCCTGCGCCGCAAGCTGCAGGCCGAGGGCTCCGAATCTCCGATCGTCACCGTTCGCGGCGTTGGCTACATGTTCAAGGCGGAAGTGATCCGCACCTGATGGCAGGCAGGTTCGTCGCCCTGTTCAGGCGGATGGGCCTGCCCGAGCGGCTGCTCGCGGTGCTGCTGGTCGTCGTCATTATCGACTTCGTGGCGAACTCCTTCCTGTTCGAGCGTGTCGATTCCTTCATGCTGCGGCGCGACGATGCCGAGCGCATCGCCGAGAACCTCGTCCTCGCGCGCCGGACGATGGAACATGCCGAGGCGGGCGAGCGCGACCAGATCGCCCACGTCCTCAGTACCGACCGCTTCCAGCTGCACTGGTTCGCGCCCGGCACCCGCCGCCGCGGTAGCTTAGGGCTGACCAACCTGCGCGCGCAGGTTGTCGCCCTTCAGCCCGAACTCGCCATGGCCGATCTCGAGCTTCACCTCGAGGAACTGCCGGGCAAGGGGAACATCGGCGGTTCGATCCGGCTTTCCGACAACAGCCTCGTGAAGTTCCATACGCATGCGAAGTCGGCGTGGAAGCTGACGCTGGGCCGGATCGCCGGGCTGGTGCTGCCCACGCTGCTGCTCTTCGCGCTTGCCTGGGTGCTGGTACGCACCACGCTCAAGCCCCTCCGCACCCTGATCGGTGCGACCCGCCATCTCGGCTCCGGTCCGCCGCGTCCGGTGC
The DNA here is from genome assembly GCF_000293195.2 of Sphingomonas sp. LH128. NCBI lineage: Bacteria > Pseudomonadati > Pseudomonadota > Alphaproteobacteria > Sphingomonadales > Sphingomonadaceae > Sphingomonas > Sphingomonas sp. LH128. The sequence goes on along the minus strand of NZ_ALVC01000328.1, from coordinate 22,394 downwards.
CCGAACGCGGACCGGACGAGCTGCGCGAACTGATCCGCGCACTGAACGAGATGCAGGAACGCATCCACCAGTCGCTGGTGGATCGCACCCAGACGATGCTGGCGATCGGACATGATCTCAAGACCCCGCTCGCGCGCATGAGGCTGCGGCTCGACGACGAGAGCGTCGATCCCGAAGTGCGCGACGGCCTGAACCACGACATCGACGAGATGCGCATGCTGCTCGATTCGATCCAGGCTTATGTCGACAGCGACGGCCGCTCGATCCCGGCGGAGCGCATCGACATCGCGGTCATGGCCGAAACACTGGTCGATACCGCTGCCGATCATGGCGCCGACGCGACCTATTCCGGCGTGTCCAGCCTGGAAGTCAAAGTGCGGCCCGTGCCGATCCGCCGGGCCCTGTCGAACCTCATCGAGAACGCGCTGCATTACGGCGGCAATGTTCGCGTCAGCGTGCGCCGGGACGGGGGGGCGGTGGAGATCACCGTCGACGATGACGGCCCCGGCATCCCCGACGATCGCATCACCGACGCGCTCCAGCCTTTCGTCCGCCTCGACACGGCGCGGGCGCGGGACACCGCCGGAATGGGCCTCGGCCTGCCGATCGTGCGCAAGGCCGTGCGCACGGAAAACGGCACCCTGGACTTGCGCAACCGGCCCGAAGGCGGACTGCGGGCGACCATCCGCCTGCCCATGGGTACGGACTGACCCGGAGTTCACACACGCTGCATCGCAGCAAACTTTCGTAACGTTCGCGCACGCTCAGCGACAAGCGCGGCACCTAGCTTTCCACAGTGAGCCGCAGTGCGTGCGCTGACGGCAGTGGATAAAAGAAAGGTGTTCCAGTGAACGAACTGATCGGTCGCGTCTTCAACTTCGAGAAGACCCTCTTCCCCGCCAGCAGCGAGTTGTTCGGCAAGCTGACCACGCACGGCCAGTCGCCCAAGGCGCTGATGATCTCGTGCGCCGATTCGCGCATCGTGCCCGAGCAGATCATGCAGGCCGAGCCCGGCGACCTGTTCGTCTGCCGCAACGCCGGAAACATCGTGCCGCCTTACGCGACGCTCAACGGCGGCGTCACCTCGACCGTCGAATATGCGGTCATGGCGCTCGGCGTGCGCGACATCATCGTCTGCGGCCACTCGGACTGCGGCGCGATGAAGGCGCTGTCCGATCCCACCGGCCTCGAGGCGATGCCGAACGTCGCCGCCTGGCTCAAGCACGGCGCCGCGGCCGAGAACATCGTCAGCGCCTGCCATTCCGACCTTCAGGGCAAGGACCGCGTCCGCGCGATCACGCTGGAGAACATCATCGCCCAGATCAGCCACTTGCGCACGCATCCGGCCGTTGCCGCGGGCATCGCGCGCGGCGAGATAACGCTGCATGGCTGGATGGTCGACATTCACGCCGGTCAGGTCCTTGGCCTCAACGGCGACACCGGCGAGTTCGTGCCGCTGCGCGAAGACCGTGACCTGCCGGTTGCTCTCGCCGCCCGCAGCCGTTTTGCCACCGAATACGCAGAAGCGGCAGAATGACCTCGGTTTCCTCTGGCGTGGGAGACGGCCGCCAAGGCCTCTTCTCCCACTTCGGCCGCGATTTCACGGCGTCGATCGTCGTGTTCCTGGTCGCCATGCCGCTGTGCATGGGCATCGCCATCGCTTCGGGCGTGCCGCCTGAAAGGGGCCTCGTCACCGGCATCATCGGCGGCGTGGTCGTCGGCCTGCTGGCGGGTTCGCCGCTGCAGGTCAGCGGCCCGGCGGCCGGCCTTGCGGTCATCGTCTTCGAGTTCGTTCGCGAGAACGGACTCGAGGCGCTTGGTCCCGTGCTGCTTCTGGCAGGCGTGCTCCAGCTGATTGCCGGTGCGCTCAGGCTCGGCGGGCTGTTCCGCGCGATCAGCCCGGCTGTCGTTCACGGGATGCTGGCGGGTATCGGCGCGCTGATCGTCATCGGCCAGTTCCACATCCTGTTCGACGCCAAGCCGCTGTCGAGCGGCCTCCAGAACCTCGCGGCGATGCCCGCGCGCGTCTTTGGCCTCGACTTCACCAATGCGGCTGCAACCGAAATGGCGCTGCTGATCGGCGTGCTGACGATCACCGTCATGCTCGCGTGGGAAAAGCTGCGTCCCAAGTCGATGGGTCTGGTTCCCGGCGCGCTGCTCGGCGTGGTTTCCGCCACGGCGGTTGCCTGGGGCATGGGCCTGGACGTCGCCCGCATCGAGGTGCCTGCCTCGATCGCCTCGGCTTTCAGCCTGCCGACCAGCGCCGCCTGGTTCGCGCCGCTGAGCCAGCCTGCGCTGCTCGTCGCAGCCGTCGCCATCGCCTTCATCGCCAGCGCCGAGACGCTGCTCTCGGCGGCTGCCGTCGATCGCATGCATGACGGCGTGCGTACCCACTACGACAAGGAACTGCGCGCGCAGGGCATCGGCAACTTCCTGTGCGGCGTCTTCGGCGCATTGCCGATGACGGGCGTGATCGTGCGCTCCTCGGCGAACGTGCAGGCAGGTGCAAAGACCCGTCTCTCGACGATCTTCCATGGCGTGTGGATCCTCGGTTTCGTCGCGTTGCTGCCCTGGCTGCTGCGCGAAGTGCCGATGGCCGCGCTCGGCGGCGTTCTGGTCGTCACCGGCTGGAAGCTCGTCAGCCTCAAGCACGTCACGCACCTGTTCAAGGCGCATGGCCCGCTGCCCGCAGCGATCTGGGCCGCGACCTTCGTGCTGGTGGTCACCACCGACCTGCTGACCGGCGTGCTCGTCGGCCTGGCGCTCTCGGTCGTCGAGCTGCTGCCGCACTACAAGCACCTGCGGCTCAAGGTCGCGGAGCATGACGAAGGTGAAGCGACCCGCGTGGAACTGAACGGTGCGGCCACCTTCGTCGGGCTCACCCGCCTGAACGCGGTGCTGGAGAAGCAGCCGGCGAACCGTCCGGTCCACCTCGACCTCGGCTTGGTCAAGGCGATGGACCACACCACGGCGGAGACGCTGTCCGAATGGATCAGCCGCCGCCGCCAGGGTGGCCAGCGCGACCGGATCACCGGTCCCGATGCCATCCTGCGCCCGCTGCCGCTGGCCAGCTGACGATCTGATTGAACACCTGGCGGGCCGGGAACCCTCACACCCGGCCCTCTAACCTACGGGCGGAGCGCGTAAGCGTTTCCGCCCGCTTTCTTTTGGACGGTGCCGTTTTCTGATCGCAGAGCGAATTGGCCTGCATAGATACTCGGCAATATCGTGACGGCGTGCTTGTGTTGCTACGCAACCACACTTGTTGCGCTGCAGAATTCAGCAACAGTTCGTTACGATAACGCAAGAATAGAGACAGGTCGGCGCCATATCCATGACCCTGCCGGCATGAAACGGGCTCGCCACGCAGCGGAGCCCGGCTTGCAGGCCGCAGGACGGAACATGCTACAACAGTAACATGAGGGTGTTCCGACTATGAAGTTTCGTCTCTTTGCCGGCGTCGCCGGCCTCGCAGCCGCGTTTGCTGCGACTCCCGCGATGGCGCAGGAGGAAGCCCCCAGTGAATTCACCATCGCGGGCAGCGTCGGGCTCGTCACCGACTACCGTTTCCGCGGTGTGTCGCAGTCCGACAAGGAACTCGCGGTGCAGGGCGGCGTCTCGGTTACGCATGAAAGCGGGCTCTACGTCGGCACCTGGGGTTCGAACCTCTCGGGTTGGGGCACCTTCGGCGGCTCGAACACCGAACTCGACATCTACGGCGGTTTCGCGGCCGAAGTGACGCCGGGCGTGAAGGTGGACGTCGGCGTGACCTGGTACATGTACCCGGGCGGCTCGGACATCACCGATTTCGCTGAACCCTACGTCAAGGTTTCGGGCTCGGTCGGTCCGGCGAACCTGCTCGTCGGCGCGGCCTATGCGCCCAAGCAGGAAGCGCTCGGTCGCTGGTATCTGGACGCCGATTCCTACGCGACCGGCATTCCCGATGCACCCGGCGCCAAGTCGGACAACTTCTACCTCTGGGGCGATGCCAGCACCGGCATTCCCAACACGCCGCTGACCCTGAAGGCACACCTGGGCTATTCGAACGGCAATTCCGGCCTTGGCCCCAACGGCACCAGCGTGGCGCCGACGGGCAGCTATCTCGACTGGATGCTCGGCGCGGACCTCGCGGTCGGCCCGGTCGTGCTGGGCGTGGCTTACATCGACACCGACATCTCGAAGGCGGAATCGGCTTACCTGAAGCCGAACTTCTCCTCCTCCAAGAACGGTTCGCAGATCTCCGGCTCGACCGTGGTGTTCTCGCTGTCCGCGGCGTTCTGATCACTTGGCCTTGCGGGGCAAACGGGGGGAGGGCCGGCCGGGCAGGGCCGGCCCTCTTTCAGTATCCGGTATAGCGGCCCGGGCGGTGCCAGACCCACAGTATGCCCGCCGTGGCCGCGACGCCCAGCAGCGACCAGCCCATGCGCACCGCATCGAGCCGTGAGGCGGCGAACAGCAGCACCGTACCGTCGATGATGAGCTGGGTGCGGCCGGCATTCCATCCGCGCGTGCGATAAAGCCATAGCACCAGCGCTCCCGAGCCGCCCGTTGCCGCCCCATGGCGGGCGAGGGCGAGCGCGCCCATGCCGATGACGCTGCCGCCGACGACCGCTGCAACCGGGTCGCTCACCCGGGCGATGTCGATGCCCATCGGGGCCAGGGCGGTCATCGCGAACAGGCCGAGCGTCACCACGGCGGTCTTTATCAGGAACCGCCAGCTCATCGAGCGCAAGGTGATCGCCATCAGCGGCGCCGAGATCAGCGCATAGAGCAGGCCCACCGGCCATCCCGTTGCATAACTCAGCACCAGCGCGACACCCGCCACACCGCCTGTCGCGAGCCCTGCCGCGCGCAGCAGCACGAGCCCGACCGCGAGATGGATCGTGCCCACGAAGAGGGCGTAGATATCCTCGCCGTGCCCGTGCGGGGTGGGCGAGGGTGCGTTGGAACTCGTCATTGCAGTCATGCCCCCTGCTTCAAAAACACGAAAGGCCGGAAGCGCCCTTCGGCGCCCCGACCTTTCATTCAACCGGTAATGCATCCCCCCGCGATCGCTCTTTTCAAAGCCCGACCACAGGGGAGGGCAAAATCAGGCGCTTTCCTTCTTGCGGCTCTGCTTCTTGCGCTCGTTCGGGTCCAGGTGGACCTTGCGCAGGCGGATCGACTGCGGGGTGACTTCGACCATCTCGTCGTCGTCGATGTAGGCGATGGCCTGCTCGAGCGTCATCACGCGCGGCGGGGTGAGGCGGATGGCGTCGTCCTTGCCGGTCGAACGGAAGTTCGTCAGCTGCTTCGACTTCATCGGGTTCACTTCGAGGTCGTCGGTCTTGGCGTTCTCGCCGATCAGCATGCCCTCGTAGATCTTTTCCTGGGGCTTGATGAACAGCACGCCGCGATCTTCGAGCGAGTTCAGCGCGTAGCCGACCGCTTCACCGGTGCAGTTCGAGATCAGCACGCCGTTCTGGCGGCCTTCGATCGGGCCCTTGTGGGCGTCGTACTTCTCGAACAGGCGGTTCATGATGCCGGTGCCGCGCGTGTCCGAGAGGAACTCGCCATGGTAGCCGATCAGGCCGCGCGAAGGGGCCGAGAAGGTGATGCGGGTCTTGCCCGAGCCCGAGGGACGCATATCGGTCAGTTCGGCCTTGCGGCGCTGCATCTTCTCGACGACCGTGCCCGAGTGCTCATCGTCCACGTCGATCACGACGGTTTCGTAAGGCTCGGTGCGGCCGCCCTTTTCGTCGGTGCCGAACAGCACGCGCGGACGGCTGATGCCGAGCTCGAAGCCTTCGCGGCGCATGGTTTCGATGACGACGCCCAGCTGGAGTTCGCCGCGACCGGCGACTTCGAAGCTGTCCTTGTCGGCCGATTCGGTGACGCGGATGGCGACGTTGGTTTCCGCCTCGCGCATCAGGCGGTCGCGGATCATGCGGCTGGTGACCTTGTCGCCTTCACGGCCCGCGAGCGGCGAGTCGTTGACGGCGAAGCGCATCGCCAGGGTCGGCGGATCGATCGGCTGCGCCTGGATCGCCTCGGTGACCGAAGGATCGGCGATGGTGTTCGACACGGTCGCCTTTTCGAGACCGGCGAGGGCGATGATGTCACCGGCGCGGGCTTCTTCCACGGGCACGCGGTCGAGGCCACGGAACGACAGCACCTTGGTGGCGCGGCCCACTTCGACGACCTTGCCGTCCATGTCGATGGCGCGGATCGGGTCGTTGACCTTCAACGTGCCCGACTGGACGCGGCCGGTGAGGACGCGGCCCATGAAGTTGTCGCGGTCCAGCAGGGTGGCGAGGAACGAGAACGGCGCGTCGACGTCGAGGTTCGGCGCGGGGACGTGCTCGACGATCTTTTCGAACAGCGGGGTCAGGTCGCCTTCGCGGCGGTCCGCATCGTAGCTGGCGTAGCCGTTGCGGCCCGAAGCGTAGAGGGTCGGGAAGTCGAGCTGCTCGTCGTTGGCGTCGAGGCTGACGAAGAGGTCGAACACTTCGTCGAGCACTTCGGCGTGGCGGCCGTCGGGACGGTCGATCTTGTTGACGACGACGATCGGCTTCAGGCCGAGGCCCAGCGCCTTGCCGGTGACGAACTTGGTCTGCGGCATCGCGCCTTCCGAGCTGTCGACGAGGAGAACCACGCCGTCCACCATCGAGAGGATGCGCTCCACTTCGGCGCCGAAGTCGGCGTGTCCGGGCGTGTCGACGATGTTGATGCGATAGCCGTTCCACTCGATCGAGGTCGGCTTCGCCAGAATGGTGATGCCGCGCTCCTTTTCGAGGTCGTTGCTGTCCATCGCGCGCTCTTCGATGCGCTGGTTGTCACGGAACGTGCCGGACTGGCGGAACAGCTGGTCGACGAGGGTGGTCTTGCCATGGTCGACGTGCGCAATGATCGCGATATTGCGCAAGGGAAGCGGGGCGGACATTGTTGTTCTCTCTGTACGAGGGCCGGAGGCGGGCAGCCATCGTGTGCTGCACCGCAAAATTGCCGCGCCCTTAGCCGATGGCGGGCATTTCGGCAAGCGGTGTGCGCCGGGTCGGGGAATCGACGATCGGGCGAAAAGCGTGCCGTGCGCCATGGCGTGCCGGCCGATATCGTACTAGGGGCTGGTCGATAGGGCATTTCGGAGACGTCGCAAGGGTCCTGCCCGGCGGCTGTGCCGCGCTCTCCCGTGGGCTTTCGCGCCCCGCCCCATGAAGAAAGCCCATGTCGTAAAGATGGAAGCATCCGGCCCCACCCTTGAAGACCTCGGTTGGAATTCCTTCTTCGCCGATCAGCTTTCGGCCGAGGAGCAGGGGGGCGGGGTATGCCCCGTGCGTGTGATGGCGGTTCATCGCGGCATGGTGGACATTGCCGGAAGCGGCCTCAGCGGCATGATCAATTCCGCCCTGCCGCTGTCCGAGGGGCCGGAGGACCGGGCGGCCGTGGGCGACTGGCTGATGGTGGACCGGGAGCGGCTGGAGCCGGTGCGCATCCTCGATCGGATCAATCTGTTCAAGCGCAAGGCGCCCGCCGACCAGCGCCGGCTGCAGCTGATCGCGGCCAACGTCGATACGTTGTTCATCGTGACCTCCTGCAACCAGGATTTCAACGTCGCGCGCCTCGAACGCTATCTGGTGATGGCGCGGGAGGTCGGGGTGAGGCCCGTGGTGGTGCTCACCAAGGTCGATCTGGCCGAGGCACCCGAGCGGTTCCTTGAGGCGGCACGCGCGTTGCAGCCGGATCTGGAAGTCGAAATGGTCAATGGCCGCGATCCGGCCAGCGTCGGGCGGCTGGCCCGGTACTGCGGCAAGGGCCGGACTGTAGCCCTGCTGGGCTCGTCGGGCGTGGGCAAGTCGACGATGATCAACGGTCTGCGGGGCTCCGACGACATCGAGACCCAGCCGATCCGTGAAATCGACGGCAAGGGTCGGCACACGACGACGGGGCGGCAACTGTACCCGCTGGACGGTCCCGCCAAAGGTGGTTGGCTGGTCGATACGCCCGGCATGCGCGAGTTTCACCTGCCCGACGCCGCGACCGGCATCGCCGAAGTGTTCGACGACATAACCGCGCTGACGCAGGCGTGCCGTTTCGGCAACTGTACCCACACCACAGAGAAAAGCTGCGCGGTGCTGGCCGCACTGCGGGACGGCACCCTCGAGCCCAGGCGGCTGGAACGCTGGCGCAAGCTGCGCGATGAAGACGCCGACAGTACCCAGGGCGGCGGGCGACGACCGGCCTCGGCCGGCGGCAGAAGAAGGAAAAGACACGATGGCTGACCTGTATCTCAAGGCACTGGAATCCGAACGCCGCAGCCTTTGGGCGGAATGCCGCCTGAAGGGTCTTGCCAAAGGAACCCCCGAACGGCTTCGGATCGCCGAACTCGACAAGTTGCTCGCCGAGCACAAGGCGAAGAAGGCCGGCTGAGGAATGTGGCGACGGCGCAACAGTGGCGCCAAATGTCCGCACCTGTTCACAGGTCTTCATTGTGAGGCGCCCCGGAACCGCATAACCTGAACCTCTTACGCTTTGCGGCGAGCTTTCCGCGCATCACGATGCGGGCCGTCGCGCAGGAAGGGACAGGGGACCAGATGAAAGGTGTTTTGGCGGGCATCGGCGCGCGGGGTACGCGCATCTTCACCGAACGCAGGGGCATGACCGAACGCAGTGCCGCGCTGCTGGCGAGTGCGGCATTCGGGCTTGCCTGGTCGCCTGCGGTCATGGCGCAGGACGCGGCGCCTCAGGCTGCCGACGAACAATACACCGACACCATCATCGTCACCGCCACCAAGCGCGAGCAGACGCTGCAGGACGTGCCCGTCGCCGTCTCGGTGACCAGCGGAGCGACGCTGGAACGCGCGCAGATGCGCGACCTCAAGGACCTGCAGACTTTGGTGCCGTCGCTGCGCGTCAACCAGCTGCAGTCGAGCGCCAATACCAACTTCTATATCCGCGGTTTCGGCAACGGCGCCAACAACGCCGGTATCGAGCCTTCGGTCGGCCTGTTCATCGACGGCGTCTACCGTTCGCGCTCGGCCTCGATGATCGCGGACTTCCCCGATGTGGAGCGCATCGAGGTGCTGCGCGGGCCGCAGTCCACGCTGTTCGGCAAGAATGCCTCGGCGGGCGTGATATCGATTGTTACCAAGAAGCCGCAGTTCCAGTTCGGCGGCAATGTCGAGGCGAGCTACGGCAACTACGACGCCGTAGTCGTCAAGGGCACGGTAACCGGGCCGCTGAGCGAGAACGTCGCATTCAGCCTCGCGGGCGGGCTCAACAAGCGCGACGGTATCGTCAGGGATCTGGCTACCGGCGAGCGCACCAATGAGCGCGACCGCTGGTTCGGGCGCGGGCAGCTGCTGTTCGACAACCATGACGGCCTCGAACTGCGGCTGATCGGCGATTACGGCAAGATCGACGAGAACTGCTGCGCGGTCGTCAACCTGCGGCAGGCGACGCCGACGGCGGCGATCTTCGCGCTGGGCGGGGCGGTCAACCAGCCGGGCGAGAAGTACGACAACATCGTCTACAACAACTTCGAATCCTCCAACAAGATCGAGAACTGGGGCGTTTCGGGCCAGCTGGACTATGATCTGGGCGGCACCAAGCTGACCTCGATCACCTCGTACCGCCGCACCAATGCGCTGACCAACCAGGATTCGGACTTCTCCAGCGCCGACCTGCTGGGCCGCAACTGGCAGGACCTGCGGATCAAGACCTTCACGCAGGAACTGCGCGCCAACTTCGAGGTGGGCGAGAAGATCACCGGCCTCATCGGCGGCTACTATTTCAACGAGAAGATCGACCAGAACAACGAGGTCTTCTGGGGCGACGATGCCCGGCCTTACGCCAACCTCCTCGTCCAGAGCCTCTCGGGCGGGGCGCTCAGCGTGCCCGCGCTGGAGACGGCCTTCGGCGCCTACGAAGGCAATCCGGCCAAGTACGCCGGGCAGTTCTTCGCTTCCGGCACCGGCCTGACCGAGGCCTACAAGCTGAAGAACGAGGCGTGGTCCATCTTCGGCCAGCTCGATTTCGAGGTGGCGCCGGGGCTGACGGTGACCGGCGGTCTCAACTACACGCACGACAAGAAGCGCTTCGCCACCAACACGACGTCGGATGACGTGTTCTCGTCGATCAATTTCGACGATCCGCGCTATTCGGCGTTCCGCCAGCAACTGCTGCTTGGCGGGGCGCTGCGTTCGGTGGGCGTGGACCCGACCAACCCGGCGGCGATCTTCGCCTTCGCGACGAACCCGCAGACCGCGCCGATCTATCAGCAGCTGGTCGGCTTCGCGAACGGCAATGCCAACAATCCGGCCGCAAACCCGCTCAATCCGCTGCGCGCGCTGCAGTATTTCCCGCAGTTCATGAACGTGCCCAACGCGGTCGAGCCGGGCAGGGTGAGCGACGGCGACTTCAGCTACACCGCGCGCGTAGCCTGGGACGTGACTCCCACGGTCAATTTCTACGCGGCCTGGGCGACCGGCTACAAGGCGGCGTCGATCAACCTGTCGCGTGATAGCCGCCCGACGCCGGCCGACCTCGTCGAACTGCGTGCGCAGGGCCTGGCGGTGACCAATCTCACCTCCGGCAGCCGCTTCGCCAATGCCGAGAATTCGACGGTCTACGAGGCCGGGATCAAGGGCAACTGGGGGATCGTCTCGGCCAACGTCGCGGTGTTCAAGCAGGAGATCAAGAACTTCCAGTCGAACATCTTCACCGGCTCGGGCTTCTTCCTGGCGAACGCGGGCAAGCAGTCGGCGTTCGGTATCGAGTTCGAAGGCTCGGCCAAGCCCATCGACCAGCTGACGCTGACGATGGCCTGGACGTACCTCGATCCGAAGTACGACACGTTCCAGCTTTCGGCCTTCGGCGACCTTTCGGGGACAACCCCGGCGGGCGTCCCGCCCCTGTCGGCGACGTTCTCGGCCGAGTTCGTGCAGCCCGTGGGAACGCGCGGGGACCGGATCATCCTGCGCGGCGACTATCACTACGAATCGCAGTTCCGTCTGGTCGAGGGCCTGCCGGGCCTCGTCGTGCGCGACAGCGCGGGCAACGTCACCGACGTATCCGCAGCGCTCGCCGCTGCGCGAGAGTTCAAGCAGGACATCAACGACATGAACGCCTCGCTTACATACGCGATGGCGAACGGGCTGGAACTGACGGTCTGGGGCCGCAACCTGCTGAACGACCGCACCATCCTGCAGATATTCGACAGCCCGGCACAGCCCGGCTCGATCTCGGGCTATCCGAACCAGCCGCGCACTTACGGCGTGGCGGCGCGCTACCGATTCTAATTCGGAGCGCGTAACGCGCGTACCCGCCGTGTCGTCTCTGGGAGGAGGTACGGCAAGAGAAGCGGGGCGCGGACCTGAAAAGGGGCGCGGGAGGCTCGGCCTCCTGCGCCCCTCTTTCTTTGCGGTTTCGGAAGGCGGAACAGAAAGTCTTTGTAATTTCCCGATTTAAATGTGAACTTGCGTCGCATTGTCAGGCTGGGCAGGCCGTAAAACAAGGGGGAATGCATGATTCCGTATGGTGGCTTCTGGTGGCGCGTGCTCGCCTACATCCTCGACGCGATCATCCTGCAGATCGCGACTTCGATCATCGGCGGCATCTTCGGCGTCGGCCTCGCGCTGCCGCTGACGGGGCTGGGCGCGGGTGAGAACGCGGCGTTCGGGATGATGATGTTCGGCATGATCGGCGCGTCGCTGGTGATCAACTGGCTCTACTTCGCGATCATGGAAAGCTCGAAGCTGCAGGCGACCGTCGGCAAGCTGGCCGTCGGCGTGGTCGTTACCGACCTGCGGGGCGAACGGCTGACTTTCGCGCGTGCGACCGGGCGCTACTTCGCCAAGATCCTGTCGAGCCTGATCCTGTGCATCGGCTACATCATGGTCGCCTTCACCGAGCGCAAGCAGGGCCTGCACGACATCGTCGCCAGCACGCTCGTCTACAAGACGCGCGATCCCAGCGTGCTGTTCGACAACCGCGAGGTCTTCGCCTGATTTCCAATCCCGTCATCCCCGCGAAGGCGGGGACCCATCTGATGATCGCGCAACAGGAAGCGTCAGCAGATGGGTTCCCGCCTTCGCGGGGATGACCAATGAGTGGTGAGGGTAGAGATCGGCTTCTAAAGTTCGCGCAGCGCCCTTGCCGGTTTCGCCCGCAGCAGCGGCAGCGTTCCGGCAAGCGCGAAGCCGAGCACCAGCAGCAGCCCGGCGGCCAGCACCGCCAGCACGCGTGGCCAGTCGGGCAGCCAGGCGAATTCGAACAGCTTGACGATCACCGCCCAGGCCATCGCGCTGCCCGCGCCCAGCGCGACGAGGGCGAGCACCACGGCGAGCAGCCCGTACTCGGCCATTTGCGCCGCGAGCAGCTGCCCGCGACTGGCGCCCAGCACGCGCAGGATCACGGTGTCGTAAGTCCGGCTCGCCCGCGCCGCCGCGATCGCGCCGAGCAGCACCGCGAGCCCCGCCAGCACCGCCACCGAAGAGGCCGCGAGGATCGCCGCCGACATCTGGTCGAGCAGCGCGCGGGCATCGCGCAGCAGGCTCCCCGTCTCGATCACCGAGGTCGAGGGGAAGGCGCGCACCAGCCGGGGCAGCAGGCCCGCCGTGGACGCGCCTTTGGGCACCTCGATCGTCGCGGCGAGGTTGTGCGGGGCGTCGGCCAGCGCATTGGGTGAGAATACCAGCACGTAGTTGAAGCCCAGACTGTCCCAGTCGATCCGGCGCAGCGCCGCGATGCGCGCGGTCTTCTCGACGCCCAGCACACCCACGGTCACATAGTCGCCGACCTTGAGGCCGATCGCCTCGGCCAGCCTCTCGTCGACCGAGACCAGCGGCTCGCCGCGGTAGAACTGCGGCCACCACTGGCCGGAGGTCACCGTGCTGCCCTCCGGCACGCCGACCGAATACGTCAGCCCGCGCTCCCCGCGCAGCGCCCAGGCGCCATCGGGCAGATCCTTGCCGAGGCTGGCCACGCGCGTCATCCGGTCCTTCGGCCCATAGGCAAGGATGCGGCCGCGCATGTTCGGCACCAGCTTGAGGGTGGAGCCGGGGATCGTCCGCTCGACCGCGTCGGCGAAGGCGGGCGCCTTGTCCTTCGGCACGTCGAGCACGAAGAAGTCGGGGGCGCGCGCGGGGACGGTGCGGCGGATGTTGGCGTCGAGGCTCGTCTGCACAGCCGCGATCAGCACGAAGGCGGAGAGCCCGAAGCCGAGCGCCGTCACCAGCGCGCCGGTCTGCGCGCCCGGGCGGTGGAGGTTCGCCAGTCCCGCGCGCAGCATCGGCCCGCGCGGTCTCGGCAGGCGGGCGGCAAGCTTGCGGATGCCGAGGCCGACGAGCGCCAGCAGGCCGAGCATCGCAGCCGAGGCTCCCAGGAAGCCCAGCGTCACCAGCGGCTGCGCGGCGTTGAGCAGTGCCAGCGCCACGATCGCGGCAAGGCCGAGCCCGACCGGCAGGGCGAGCGCCTTGCGGTCGGCCGTGAGCGGCGCCACGCGGGCGCGCATCAGCGCCATCGCGGGCCAGCTGCGTGCCCGCACCAGCGGCGGCGCGGAGAATATCAGCGCGACAAGCAGGCCATAAGCCGCCGCCGTCGCGAGCGCCGCGGGGGAGACGGTGAAGCCCGGCTCGACCGGCAGCAGGCTCTGCAGCGCCGAGGCGAGAAGGGGGGTGACCAGCACGCCCGCCGCAAGGCCCGCCATGCTGCCGATCACGGCCGCCGCACCGACCTGCAGCAGATAGATGCGCGCGATATCGCCGCTGGTGGCGCCGAGCACCTTCAGGGTTGCGATCGAACTGCGCCGTGCCTCCAGATAGGACGAGACGCCGCCGCCGATGCCGATCCCGGCGATCACCAGCGCGGCAAGCCCGACCAGCACGAGAAACTCGCCCATGCGGGTGACGAAGCGCTCGGTCGAAGGCGAGGCTGCCAGCCGGGTGCGGGTGTCGAAGCCGTCGCCGAAGCGGGACTTGAGGGCGTCGATCACCGCTTCGGGATCGCGCGCGGGGTCGGCGAAGCGCACCCGTACGACGCTGCGGTACATGGCGCCCGGCGCGGTCAGCCCGGCGCTCGCGGGAAGGTCGAGCGGCACCACGGCGGTGTCGCCCAGCGCGAAGCCCTCGCTCATCTGCTCGGGGTCGGTCGCGATGATGCCGCCCACGATCACTGGCACGCCGCCGATGGCGATGCGCTGGCCCTTCCCGGCACCGAGGCGGGCAGCAGTGCCCTTGGCGATCCATGCCGTGCCGGGGGCGGGGGCGCCGACGCGGCGGCCGTCGGTCAGTTCGAGGCGGCCGTAGAGCGGCCAGTTCCCGTCCACCGCCTTGAGCGCGACGGGCGCGGTGGCGTCTCCCTTCGTGGCGATGGCCTGCATGCGTTGCCCGCGCGAAACCCGGCCGAGGCGGGTGAGCGCGGTGTCCTCGTCCTTGCCGAAGGCGCGCTGCCAGACCCTCAGTTCGATGTCGCCGCCAAGGATTTCGCGTCCGCGTGTTCCCAGCTCGCGCTCGATCGAGCCGGTCAGCGTGCCGATCGCGGCGATCGCGCCGACGCCGAGGAACAGGCAGATGAGCAGCAGCCGCAGCCCCTTGAACCGGGCCGAGAGGTCACGGCGGGCGAGTGTCCAGGCGGTCCGCCAGGGGAGGGCGTCAGCCAAGGTGTTCGCCTGCCCGTATGTCGCTGGCGATCTGGCCGTCGCCGATGGTCACTACGCGCTCGCAGCGGAGGGCGAGGCTTTCGTCGTGGGTGATGATGAGCAGGGTGGCCCCGGTCTCGGCCCGGCGGGCGAAAAGCAGGTCGATTATTGCCGCGCCGGTGGCGGCGTCGAGGTTGCCGGTCGGCTCGTCGGCGAAGACCAGCGCCGGGCGGGGAGCGAGGGCGCGGGCGATGGCGACGCGCTGTTGCTCGCCGCCGGAAAGCTGCGCGGGATAGTGCGACAGGCGATGGCCCAGCCCGACCGCCGTGAGTTCCGCTTCGGCCCGCGCGCGCGCATCGGGCATTCCCGCGAGTTCCAGCGGCGTGGCGACGTTTTCCAGCGCGGTCATTGTCGGCAGCAGGTGGAAAGCCTGAAGCACCACACCGATCCTGCCGCGCCGCGTCCGGGCAAGGGCGTCCTCGTCCATCCCCACGAAGTCCTGTCCGGCGACCTCCAGCGTGCCCGAACTGGCGCGCTCCAGCCCGCAGAGCACCGCCATCAGCGACGACTTGCCCGATCCCGAAGGACCGAGCAGCGCCAGCGTCTGGCCCCGGGGTACGGAAAGGTCGATCCCCTTGAGGATTTCGACTGCACTGTCCCCGGAACCCAACGTCAGGCGCAGGTCGCGGGCCAGAATAGTGTCGTCGGAAGCGGGGGAAGGAGTGGCGGAAAGGGCGGAGCGGGCTTGGGCAGGGCTTGTCACCATCCCCATATGGGATAGCACCAGTGCATCCGACAAGTCGGTCCCTTCAGGAGAATGCCTTGCGCCTCGTTTCCCTCGCTCTCCTTGCCGCCTCCACCCTGGCGCTTTCCGCCTGCGACAAGGCCCCGGCGCCGCCCGTGCAGGAGAGCCGGTCGGCCATCGATGCGCCGCCGCAGATACCGGTCATGGGACCGGAGCGCAGGATACTCGCCTTCGGGGATTCGCTGCTGGCGGGCTACGGACTCGAGGATGGCGAAAGCTACCCCGACCGGCTCGAACAGGCCCTGCGCGCGCGCGGTGTCAACGCGCGCATCGCCAATGCCGGGGTTTCGGGCGACACCACGGCGGCGGGGCTCCAGCGGCTCGACTTCACGCTGAAAAGCCAGCCGGCGAAGCCCGAACTGGTGATCATCAGCCTCGGCGGCAACGACATGCTGCGCTCGCTGCCCCCGGCCGAGACGCGCGCGAATCTGGAGAAGATCCTCCAGCGGTTGCGGCAGGAGAAGATCGGCGTGGTGCTGCTCGGCATGCTAGCGGCGCCGAACCTGGGCAGGGACTATGCCTCGGGGTTCAACCCGATCTATCCGCAGCTGGCGGAGAAGTACGGCGCGGTGCTGGTGCCGTTCTTCCTCCAGCCGGTGATCGACAAGCCCGATCTGATGCAGGGCGATCACGTGCATCCTACGGCCATCGGCATAGACGCGATCGTGGCGGCGACGGTGGACGATGTGGCGGATGCTTTGCCGAAGAGGTGAGGTCCCCTCTTCACTCCGTCATTGCGAGCGAGTGGTCAGACCCGCCGCACCGTCCCCGCGCTGACCTCCCATACCGCCGCTTCCGCCGCGATTCCCTCGAACGGCGCGAGTTCCGTTCCCGTCAGCCAGACTTGCGCGGAGCCCGCCCGCAGCCGGTCGAACAGCGCCTCGCGCCGCAGCGGGTCGAGATGCGCGGCGACCTCGTCCAGCAGCAGCAGGCGCGGGCGGTTCTCGCCATCTGCCTCCAGCAGCTGCGAATGCGCGAGAGTGATGGCGATGAGCATCGCCTTCTGCTCGCCGGTCGAGCATTCCGCTGCCGCTTGCCCTTTGCCCGCCATCGTCACCCCCAGTTCGTCGCGGTGGGGGCCGGTGAGGGTGCGCTGGGCCGCCCGTTCGCGCGGCCGCCCGTCGCGCAGGGCGATGGCAAGCGCACCGGCCTCGACCGGGCCGCCGGGCTGGTAGGCCAGCGAAGGGCGGGCGAAAGGCGTGTCGGGCAGCCGCGCCAGCGCCGCCTCCAGCCGGGTGACGAGGCGCGCGCGCGCCGTCGCCACCAGCGCCCCGGCCTCGGCGATCTGCACCTCGATGGCGTCGAGCCAGTGCGGATCGGGGGAACGTTCGTCGGAAAGCAGCCGGTTGCGCTCGCGCAGTGCCGTCTCCAGCCGCGCCGCATGGCCGGCATGGGCGGGCTCGATCGCCAGCACCAGCCGGTCGAGGAACCGCCGCCGCGCGCCCGCGCTCTCGACGAAAAGGCGGTCCATCGCCGGGGTCAGCCAGCCGATCGAGAGCCACTCGGCCAGGCTCAGGGCGGATGCCTGCGCGCCGTTCACCTGCACAAGCCGCCGCCCGGGACGCTCCGCCGCGACGCCGGTGCCGAGGCGGACGGGCTCGCTCCCTTCCCCTTGGCCGGGCATGCGCAGTGCAGCGTTCACCGCGAACCCGCCGTCGCCGTCCTGCGCGGGCACGTCCACGAGCTGCGCCCGACGGAGGCCGCGTCCGGGCGCGAGCAGGCTGATCGCCTCGAGCACGTTGGTCTTCCCCGCGCCGTTCTCGCCGACCAGCAGGTTGAACTGCGCCGTGCCTTTCACCGCGGTCTCGTGGTGGTTGCGGAAACGGGACAGGAGGATGCGGTCGAGCATGGTCGGCGCGGCCTAGAGCATTTTCAAGTCAGGTGGAAACACCTGACGACTCGGAAAATGCGGCAGCCCTGTAAAAAGCGCGGCTCAGCGCCCTGCTCACAACGTTCAGACCGATTTTGCCTTGGCGAAAGGCGAGAAATCGAGATTGTCGTCGAACACCTCGACGCCCTCGCGCTTCTTTAGCCAGCCGACGACGACGTAGGTTACCGGCGTCAGCACCGCTTCCCACAGCACCTTCATGCCCCAGTTGGTGACCATGACGGTCAGCACCTGCTCGTGCGTCCAGGTGCCGAGGAAGGCGATGGGATAGAACAGGGCGCTGTCGGCGGCCTGTCCCACCACCGTCGAGCCGATGGTGCGCATCCACAAGTGCTTGCCGCCAGTCATCAGCTTCATCTTGGCGAGGACGAAGGAATTGACGAACTCACCCGCCCAGAACGCGGTCAGCGAGGCTAGGACGATGCGCCAGGTCGAGCCGAATACTGCTTCGTAGGCGGCCTGTCCGGTCCAGCCGGAATCCGGCGGCATGGCGACGACGACGAAGCTCATGAAAGCCATGAAGATCATCGCGAAGAAGCCCGCCCAGACGCAGCGGCGGGCATTGGCATAGCCGTACACTTCGGTCAGCACGTCGCCGATGACGTAGCTGACCGGGAAGAACAGGATGCCCGCGCCGAACGTCACGCCGCCGATATTCGCCAGCTTGGACGCACCGATCAGGTTCGACAGCAGCAGGATCGCGACGAAGGCCGCCATCACGTAGTCGAAATAGCGGAAGTGCCGACGGGCGCCGGTAAGGCCGTCGATGCGTGACAAGGGGCGGGACAGAGGCGATGGAGCGTCGGTAGCGGCGGTCATTGCCTGTGCGTAACGTGGCTTTGCTGCAGCGCAAAGCACAAGTTTGCGCGCCCGGCGGTTTGCGCCGCGCGGTAACCACGCTATGGGAAATCCGGCGCGCGCCCGTAGCTCAGCTGGATAGAGCACGAGCCTTCTAAGCTTGGGGTCACAGGTTCGAACCCTGTCGGGCGCGCCATTGTCTTCGGAAATGGTCGCCCTGCTTCCCGGATTGAGTGCGAACCGTGTTCGAACGGGCGCGCGATGAAGTTTAAGCGATCATAAACCGATCGTTTGTATTCTCCCGCTCATGACCCGCACCGTTCTTCCCCGGCGATCGCAGCGACGCTCCGTCGCGCTGGCCGTTCAGTGCCGCACGCAGAGCGGTCTGCGGGATGACGGCGAGATTTCCGACATCTCGGTGGAGGGCTGCTGCCTGCGCATGCGCGGCATCTATTTCCGCGTCGGCGCGCGCCTGATCGTGCGGCCCAAGGGAATGGAAGGCATGTCGGGCGTGGTGCGCTGGGTCAGCAGCGACCTTGCCGGGGTCGAGTTCGACCGACCGCTCTACGGCCCGGTGCTCGAGCACATCGCGGCAACGCACGGATCGCACGCGAGCGCCTGAGCGATAACGTCGCCCCGGCGAATTCTCGTTCATCTGATCGGAAAGTTCTGGTCAAGCCGATCCGGCGCCCCACACACTCCCGCGAACAGACCGGCACGCCATCGCCGGCAAGTTGAAGCATGGGGAGAGAGCGCTTGGCAGCACCTGTCGGACCGGAGGGCGACGCCCCCAACCATCCGCTTGCGGTACGCATGGGCGTGATCGCGGGCGTATCGCACAACGTCGTCGTCGGCACCGTCATGGGCTCCTTCGGGCTGATGCTGGCCTCGGTCGAGCAACGCCTCGGCGTCAGCGCAGAAGAGGCAGCGGCGGGCATTCCGCTGGTGCTGGTCGGCTCGTCGGTGCTCGCGCCTTTCGTGGGCGTGCTGATCGCCAAGGTGTCGCTGCGCCTGCTGCTGCTGATCGGCGCATTACTGACGGTGGCAGGCTATCTCACGCTGGCCTGGACGCAAAGCTACGCCCTCTACCTGCTGGCTTACGGGCTTTGCTTCGGTCCCGCGATGAGCCTCGCCGGATCGATCGGCCCGGCGACGCTGGTGGGACGCTGGTTCAACCGCAATCGCGGGCTGGCGCTGGGAATCGTCCACTTGCCGGTGGTGATCGCGGTGGTGCCGTGGACGCTGGAGCGGGCGCTTTCCGCCGTCTCACCGAGCATGATCTACCTGTCCATCGGCCTGATCGCGGCGGCGCTGCTGCTGCCGCTGGGGCTGCTGGCGATCGATCATCCTCCGGGGCACGCCGAGACGCTGGCGCCCGAACCCGATGCGAAGCGCACCGCCGACGGATCGTTCAGCGTCGCGCAACTGCTTGCGCGGCCGCGTTTTTGGGCGATCTCGCTGGCAGCGGTGGCGAGCATGACGAGTTCCGTGCTGCTGGGCTCGCTACTGGTGCCGATGGGCTTGTCCTGGGGTTTCACCCGGCCCGAAGCGGCGCTGCTGCAGTCGATAATGTCGCTGGTCGGGATCGCCGGCTCGATACTGTTCGGCTGGATCGCCGACCGCATCGGCGGGGCGAGGGCGCTGGCGCTTATCGGCTTCGACTGCGCGGTGCTATGGGCTCTCCTGTTGCAGCACCCGCCGTTCTGGATGGCGGCCCTTGTGATCGGCCTCATCGGCATGCACGGTGCAGGCGCGATCCCCACGCTGGGCAAGGGGCTGACCGATTCGTTCGGACAGGCCAGTTACAGCCGGGGCTTCGGGCTCAACACGCTGATCGGGCTGCCGTTCATCGCGGTCGCGGTCGTCGGATCGGCGCGGGTCCATTCGGTGACCGGCAGCTATGACGGGGCGATCGTGGCGATGGCCGTGTTCTTCGTGTCCGCCATCGCGCTCGGTCTTTACGCCGCGGGCGGGGCGAAAGTGCCGCAACAACTCGCGGCAGCATAAGTGCCCCGTCGTCCCGGACGTGATCCGGGACTGCTGGCCGTGAGCAGCCCACCTTGCGCCAAGGCGCCTCGACGAGAGTCTCCGTCTAAAGACTGCCACCGGTCCCGGATCACGTCCGGGACGACGCGCGTTTACCCGCGTCGCGCCGTCGCCTTGAGCTGGCCGAGCACCGGATAGCCCAGCCCGTCGGGGATCACGAGCCACTCTCCGTCCTCGCGCATTTCTACCTCGGGGTGGATGCGGACGACGGGGTGGGCGGCGATGTCGGCCAGCGCTTCGGCATGATCGGCGTATTGCGCAAGGCGGTCGAGATTGCGGCGGGTCGGAAAGATCACCGAAATCTCGCCCCGATCGGCCATCGCAAGGGCATCGGCGGCGCTCGCCCAGAACAGGCGCGAGTTCTCGGTGGCGTCGACCGTCACGTCCACCGCGCCGGTGCCGATGTCGGCGACGAAGAAGCGCGTGTCGAAAGCCCGGTCCCACAAGGGGCACCAGTGCGCGAAGAAGGTCAGCGCCTGCGGGTCCAGTTCCCAGCCGAGGCGCTCCAGCACGGTGTCGAGCCGGCCGACCTCCAGCAGCATCGCCCGCGCTTCTGCGGCTTCGCGGGCGGTGACGGGGGCGCGGGTGGCGATCATGAGGCCCGCTTCCTCCAGCGTCTCGCGGATCGCGGCGATGCGGGCGGAGGCGATCTCCTCCGATTCGCCGGGCAGCAGGCGGCGGGCGAGTTCGCGGTCTGCGGGATCGACGCGGCCGCCGGGAAACACCGCCGCCCCGCCTGCGAAGCGCATGCCGTCCGAGCGCTGGAGCATCAGCAGTTCGGGCGGTCCGCCGTCGGCGGCGTGGCGGAACACCACCACGGTGGAGGCAGGGACGACGGCGGGGCCGTCTGTCGGCATCGGCTGGTCGGAGGGAGCGGTCTGGATCATTGCCGCCGATCTTGCCGCTGGGGAAGGGGCACGCAAGCGGAAAAGCGCCAGGCGACTCAGGTGGCAGTGTCGGCAGAATTTACAGAGCATGACGCACGCGCTGACACGTGAACCGAAGAAATGGCTGATTTTCGGGAAAAATCAGAACTGGCACAGGCCATGCTTATGAAGTATCGTACCCCGAGAGAAGCAGTCTCGATAGAGGCGGGGCCGGACAGTCTCCCGGCCCCGCCTCCCCGGGGTTCCCCATACATCGAAGCATTCGTCATCCCGGACCTGACGGTGGCCAGCGCCTTGCGTACGTATCGTTGTCATTCCCGCGAAGGCGGGAACCCATCTCCGGTGGGCTGATGCTGCTCTGGCATCAGTTGGGTCCCCGCCTTCGCGGGGATGACTGCATCAGTTTCGATCCCATGGGGCAGGATTTCAAAGATTGCGCCCACGGTTCGGATAACGCGAATCGAAAAGGCCCGGGAATCGCTTCCCGAGCCTTCGTAATCCGGTGCTGTCGGCAGATCAGCCCTGCGCAGCGATCCCGCTGTCGGTCATGAGCTGGTGCAGTTCGCCGGCCTCGTACATCTCCATCATGATGTCGCTGCCGCCGAGGAACTCGCCCTTAACGTAGAGCTGGGGGATCGTCGGCCAGTCCGAATAGGACTTGATGCCCTGACGGATTTCCATGTCCTGCAGCACGTCGACGGTCTCGTAAGCGACGCCGAGGTGTTCGAGGATGGCGATCGCGCGGCTGGAGAAGCCGCACTGCGGGAACAGCGGGGTGCCCTTCATGAAGAGGACCACGTCGTTGCTCTTTACGATATCGCCGATACGGGCATTGACGTCGGACATTTCAGTAAAACCCTTGAGTAGTATGCTTGCGTCAGTTGGGGACGGCGGTGGTGAGTTGCAAGGCGTGAAGGACGCCGCCCATGCGGCCGCCCAGCGCTTCGTAGACCATCTTGTGCTGCGCGACGCGGGGGCGGCCCGTGAAGGCGGCCGAGACGACGTGCGCGGCGTAGTGGTCGTTGTCCCCGGCGAGGTCGGTGATCGTGACTTCCGCGTCCGGCAGCGCGGCGCGGATCATGGTCTCGATTTCGGTAGCGGTCATGCCCATCGGATAGTCCTCAGCCCAGGAAAGCGCGGCGCGCTTCGACCTGCTTGGCGGCGAGTGCGGCGCGCACTTCCGCTTCGGTGGTATCGACGCCGGCGGCGGTCAGGTCGCCCAGCAGCTTGCGAATGACGTCCTCGTCGCCGGCTTCCTCGAAGTCGGCCTGGACGACGGCCTTGGCATAGGCATCGGTTTCGGCCTGCGACAAGTCCATGCGTTCGGCCGCCCATTCACCGACGAGGCGGTTGCGG
>NZ_ALVC01000327.1:0-2454 GCF_000293195.2 Sphingomonas sp. LH128 | reverse complement strand
CCGCCACATGGCGCACACCAGTCCCTATGCCGACTGGTATGCCGGTCTGAAGGCTGACGATTAAGGCAATCGCGAAAGTCTAGCCACGCGATTACTTGCGGCGCGTTTCCCAGCCTTTCTTTGCGGCGGCTGACCGTTTCTCATGGCTCTGGGACGATCCGCTCTTGCGACCGCCCTTGCGGGACGCGCTGTGGTTCTCGGGCTTGCCTCGCCCCGATCCGGACTTGTTTCCGCCACCTGATTCCTTGTTCACCGTCGCCCACGCACGGCGTTCGGCTTCCTTCTTGCCGACACCGCGGTCCTCATAGCCTTCCTCGATATGTTCGGCCTTGCGCTTCTGCTTGTCCGTGTAGCTCGACTTGTCGCCCTGCGGCATTGCTGCTCTCCTGAACACTGGTCCCCGCATTTTGCGAGAACGACCAACCGGCAGATTTGCTTCCTCGCTTCGTCGCAGATGCCGCCACGGAAACCGGCGGTTCATGACGCCGTTCTTAAAAAGAACAATATGGGAACGTGAGATTGCCATGACCGAACAGCTGCACAATCCCAAGCTCGACGAGCATCCCGGCTCGAAAACCGAAAAGAATCCCGAAGGCTGGGTGTCCAGCGACGATCCGATGACGGGGGCGCAGGGCTCCTATTTGACGACACTGTGCAAGAAGCAGGCTAAGCGCCGCCGCCTGCCGACCTCAGCAAGGCCGAAGCGTCAAAACGCATCGATATGCTCAAGGCGAACCTCGGTTTCGACTGACCCCAAACAATACGATGTTCAGTGAGCGAGCTGGTCGCGGGCGAGACATATGGTCACGACCCGCTCGCCGCCATGCCACGCTTTATCGATCGTCCCGCCGAGTCCACGCAGAGCGGCGCTCATCAGCTCTGTCCCGAAGCCCTCATCGCCATTGTCATAACTGCCACCGTATTCGCGCCAAGCGATAGTGATGGTTGCGTTCGCCACGGTGATATCGACCGTGAGCTGGCCGTCGGAATGGGAAAGAGCGCCATATTTTACGGCGTTGGTGGCGAGTTCGTGCAGAAGCAGCGCTAGTGACGTCGAGGCATTAGCTCCGACGGGCGCGTCGCACCGCGCGATGGTGATCTGACCCTCGTTGCGATAGGGCTCCAGCACCGCCCTGAAGACCTCGCTTAGCGCGGGCTCCTCTTCGCCAGGAAGGCCGAGGACAAGTTGCTGCGCAGCGCCGAGCGCGGTGATCCGGCTGCTCAGGTCATTAGCGAAGTCATTGACATCGTCGGCCCTTCGGCGGCCGACTCTTACAAGCCCTTGCACGATCGACAGCAGGTTCTTGATGCGGTGATGCATCTCTCGAACCAGGAGCCGCTGGTTCTCGGCATGACGCAGCCGTTCGCCGATATCACGCGCGATCGTCGACGCCCCAATGATCTCGCCCGCGGCGTTATGCACCGGCGAGATGGTAACCTCGATATGGACAGGTTCGCCATCCCTGCGCCGGCGTACCGTTTCGAGCCGATCAATGCGTTCGCCGGCCCGCAGTTTGCCAATGATGTCGGCTTCCTCCTGGAGCCGGTCCTCGGGGATGATGAGCGTAATGGGCTGGCCGATCGCCTCTGCGGCGGAAAACCCGAACAACTTTTCGGCTCCCGCATTCCAGCTGGTGATGACGCCGTCGAGCGTTTTGCTGAGGATGGCGTCGCCGGAATTGTCCACCACCGAGGAAAGCCACAAACCGGCGTCGAATTTGGGATCATACATCGTCGAATGCCTCACGTTCCCTCGTTAGCGAACTTGCCAGTGGCCATTTCAAAAAAAACGTGGTGGCTGGCCACATGTGAGGCGCAGCAGTGGGCGTCAAGGACATTATAAATATAGGCGGATGCCATCGACGCCTGTCAGCCTGTTCGTGTCGTGGTCGATTAGCCATCCTTCTTGGCGCTTGTGCGTTGGTGCCGAAGCGGACCTCTCGTGATCGTCCGATCCCTGCCAGTAAACTCTCCGCTCTTGTCGATACTGAAGGATGCGCTGACAGCCTGAGGCTGACCAGCGCGCAAGTTCAAAATGCCTGCGAAGCCGAGGCCTTGATTGAGACCTTTCCCAATGGCGCAATCCTGGGGGGCGATCAGGGCTAAGACAGCAAGGCCACCAACCGTCAGAAGGGCCCGGTAAGCACGAGATTTCTTGATCTGGAGGTGAGGATTTCAATGGACCGAAGCCAGCGCTGGATCGCCGCGCGGCAGACGGGGGGAGGAGCCGGACCTGCCCAAAAAAATCTCTTGAAACCCCATCCTCTCTTCTTAACTTTTTCTCGCCGGACGCTGAAAACCGGGTCTGGTGGACATTGAGAGTGCCGGCTCTCTCCGGCACGTCTCATGCCCGAATTGCTCAATAGGAGGATTTGGAAATGAGAACCACTGCTTTTGACTTTGCACCTTATCGGCGCTCAACCGTGGGCTTCGATCGGCTGGGGGGGGGGGTTG
>NZ_ALVC01000326.1:0-2209 GCF_000293195.2 Sphingomonas sp. LH128 | reverse complement strand
CCTGCGAGAGATGGAGTGATCAATGGCATGGACTGGTGTTGCCCGGCAGGAGCATAGCCGGAAAGGATTGCGCTACTCCAGCGATATGACGGAGCGGGAGTGGGAATTGGCGGCGCCGTTTATCCCGCCAGCCAAGCGCGGAGGTCGACGTCGCACGACGGACATGCGCGAAGTGATGAATGCCTTGCTTTACATTGCGGCAAGCGGCTGCGCTTGGAGGCTTCTGCCCAAATGCTTTCCACCGGTCTCGACGGTGCAGCGCTACTTCTACGCGTGGCGCAACACCGGTCTGCTCCAAGCCATGAACACGGTGCTGGTAATGAACCTGCGCGAGATCGAAGGGCGCGACGCCTCGCCGAGTGCCGGTGTGATCGACAGCCAATCAGTGAAAACCACCGAAAGCGGCGGCCCTTGCGGGTATGACGCGGGCAAGAAGATCAAGGGCCGCAAGCGCCACATCCTGACGGACACCTGCGGCTTTCTCATCTTCATCCTCGTCCACACCGCCGATATTCAGGACCGCGATGGTGCCGTCGATGTCCTCAAGACCGTGCGCAAACGTTTCCCGTGGCTACGCCATGTCTTTGCGGATGGAGGCTATGCCGGCGACAAGCTCCGTGCAGGCCTTCTTGGATCGGGAACCTGGACGATCGAGATCATCAAGCGCTCTGACAAGGCAAAGGGCTTCCAGGTTCTCCCTCGGCGATGGGTCGTCGAACGCACCTTCGCTTGGCTTGGCCGATGCCGCCGCCTCGCCAAAGACTGGGAAGCCACCATCGCATCGTCAACGGCATGGGCCACCATCGCCTCCATCCGCATGCTCACCCGCAGAACTGAAAGGTATTGCTACGGTTGAGGAACTTCCGAGTCAGGCACTTAGCTGATGCACGTTCGCCAAAACATATGAAGGCGGCAAGCGATTTACTCGCTGCCGCCCTCACGTCTTATTTAGTCTGTAAGGTTTCGATCAACCTTCAACGCTGACGGCAACCTCGAGACCATGCTCCTTGAGCAGGGCGTGGCGACGTGCAGCCTTGTGATCTTCCGCGACCATTTCCGAGCACATTTCCTGCACTGTGATTTCCGGCGTCCAGCCGAGCAGTTCCTTGGCTTTGGCCGGATCGCCCAGCAGGGTATCGACTTCAGCGGGGCGGAAGTAGCGCGGGTCGATGCGCATGATCACGTCACCAACGTCCAGAGCCGGTGCGAGATTGCCCTCGATGGCCGCTACGGTTGCGATTTCGTCGACGCCTTCGCCGGAAAACTCGAGAGTCAGCCCCAGTTCCTTGGCGGCCCAGGCAATGAACTGACGCACCGAATATTGAACGCCCGTGGCGATGACGAAGTCTCGCGCTTCTTCCTGCTGCAGCATCATCCACTGCATGCGGACGTAGTCCTTCGCGTGGCCCCAGTCGCGCAGCGAGTCGATGTTGCCCATGTACAGGCACGGCTCGAGGCCGAGCGCTATGTTGGCGAGGCCGCGCGTGATTTTTCGCGTCACGAACGTTTCGCCGCGGCGAGGGGATTCGTGATTGAAGAGCACGCCGTTGCAGGCATACATGCCATAGGCTTCACGATAGTTCACTGTGATCCAATAGGCATACAGCTTCGCCACCGCGTAAGGCGAGCGGGGGTAGAACGGGGTGGTCTCGCGTTGCGGGATTTCCTGGACCAAGCCGTAGAGTTCTGAGGTCGAAGCCTGGTAGAAACGGGTCTTCTTTTCCAGGCCGAGGAACCGGATCGCCTCTAGCAGGCGCAGCGTGCCGATCCCATCGACGTCGGCGGTATATTCAGGTGCCTCGAAGCTGACAGCGACGTGGCTCTGCGCGCCCAAATTGTAAACTTCATCAGGTTCGATGTCGCGGATAAGCCGGGTCAGGTTCGACGTATCACTCAAATCGCCGTAATGGAGCTTGAAGCGGGTTCCGTGCTGATGGCGATCTTCGTAAATATGATCGACGCGGGCGGTGTTGAAAAGGGAAGCGCGGCGCTTGATGCCGTGAACTTCGTATCCTTTTTCAAGGAGGAACTCTGCAAGGTACGATCCGTCCTGGCCCGTCACACCCGTAATTAATGCCGTCTTGGTCATCTGCGCCGCATTCCTATGTGACTCTCCCAAAGGAGATAGTCGGCCGTGAACAATGCGATGTTCGTTTCGGCGACGGGTAGATTGCGTCCGATGTGCCGTGAGGGGTTTATCGAACTGGTA
>NZ_ALVC01000325.1:0-5657 GCF_000293195.2 Sphingomonas sp. LH128 | reverse complement strand
CCGCCGATGGGTGGGCTGTTCACGGCCAGCGGTCCCGGATCAAGTCCGGGACGACGTCCTTTCAATTGTGCGCCGTTTCCGGTAGGCGCGCGGGTCTATGGACCAGACTTTGCTCAACATCGCTCCCGCGGGCCTCGAAGACGCCCCGCTGACCGCAGCCGACGTACGCGCGGCGGCGGAGCGAATTTCGGGCAAGGTCGTGCGCACGCCGACGCTCTACAGTTCCACGCTGAGCGCGATCACCGGCGCCGAAATCTGGCTCAAGTTCGAGAACCTGCAGTTCACCGCCGCCTACAAGGAGCGCGGCGCGCTCAACGCGCTGCTGCTGCTGACCGAGGAGCAGAAGGCGCGCGGCGTCATCGCCGCCTCGGCCGGCAACCACGCGCAGGGCCTGAGCTACCACGGCACGCGCCTTGGCGTGCCCGTCACCATCGTCATGCCCAAGACCACGCCGACGGTGAAGGTCATGCAGACCGAGAGCGTGGGTGGCAAGGTGGTGCTGGAGGGCGAGAGCTTCGACGAGGCCTATGCCCACGCGCGCAAGCTGGAGGGGCAGCTGGGCCTCACCTTCGTCCACCCGTTCGATGAGCCCAATGTCGCGGCCGGGCAGGGCACCGTGGCGCTGGAAATGCTGGAGGACGTGCCGGAACTCGACACGCTGGTGCTGCCGGTCGGCGGCGGCGGCCTGTCCACCGGCATGGGCACCGTGGCGCGCGACATCAATCCGGGCATCCGCCTGATCGGCGTCGAGGCGCAGCTCTATCCCTCGATGTACAATCTGCTCAAGGGCACCAGCCTGCCGATCGGCGGCGACACGCTGGCCGAGGGCATCGCGGTGATCGCGCCGGGCCTGATGACCTCCAAGGTGCTGCGCTCGCTGCTCGACGAATTCCTGCTGGTCGGCGAATCGCAGATCGAGAGCGCGCTGGCGCTGCTGCTGCAGATCGAGAAGACGCTGGTCGAAGGCGCGGGCGCCGTGGGCCTTGCCGCTGTGATCAACAACCGCGAGCTTTTCGTCGGCCGCAAGGTCGGCCTCGTGCTGTCGGGTGGCAACATCGACACGCGCCTGCTGGCGAACGTGCTGCTGCGCGACCTCGCCCGCTCGGGCCGCCTCGCCCGTCTCAAGATCGGGCTGCAGGACCGCGCGGGCGCGCTGTTCAAGGTCGCCAAGATCTTCCACGAACACAACGTCAACATCATCGAAGTCTTCCACCAGCGTATCTTCACGCACTTGCCCGCCAAGGGTCTCGTCACCGAGATCGAGTGCGAGGCGCGCGACAAGGAGCAGCTGCAGGCGCTGATCGCCGGGCTGCGCCGCGAAGGCTACGAAGTGAAGCTGGTCGAGACAGATTGATTCGAAAGAGGCTGGCTTCGGGCGATATGGAGGTATATCGTTCGAGGTAACGATTACATCGCCCCATCGCCCCGAATTGGTACGGCGATGGGGCGATACCGCCAGTCCGGCGCGATTTCACCGCAGACCGGTCGGTTTTTGTGGTTAAAAGACTCGCAAGGCGCTGCAGCGCTATGCATATTTGGGAAAGCAGACGGACATAAGGCCGGCCGCAACGCTAGAGGAAGATCCAGTTAGGTGACGGCTCCCGTTCGATTTCCCCGCTTCTTCGTGACGAGCCCGGCTCCGTGCCCGTACTTGCCGGGCCGTAGCGAGCGGAAGGTATTCACCGAACTCAAGGGACCGCACGCCGATTCGCTGAACGATGCACTGGGCCGCATCGGTTTTCGCCGCAGCCAGACCGTCGCCTATCGCCCCTCCTGCATCGACTGCAACGCCTGCGTCTCCGTGCGGGTCGTGGCGTCCGAATTCCGCGCCTCGCGCACGCAGAAGCGCACGCTTGAGGCGCATTCGGATCTCGTCGCCACCGTCTGCCGCCCCTGGTCCACCAGCGAGCAGTTCGAACTGCTCCAGCGCTATCTCGCCGCGCGTCACCCCGAAGGCGGCATGACGACGATGGACGAAGTCGACTTCGCCGACATGGTGGAGCACACGCCGGTCACCAGCTATGTCATCGAATACCGCGAGCCGTCGATGGACGGCGTCGTGCCCGGTCGCCTCGTCGGCGCCTGCCTGACCGACCGCCAGTGCGACGGGTTGTCGATGATCTACTCGTTCTACGACCCCGAAAGCGCGCGGCAGGGGCTGGGCAACTACATCATCCTCGACCACATCCGCCGTTCGCAGGAGATGGGGCTCGGTTTCGTCTACCTCGGCTACTGGGTCGAGGGTTCGGCGCGCATGCAGTACAAGGTGCGCTATCGCCCGATGGAAAAGCTCGGCCGCGCCGGGTGGGAACGCATCGACACCGCCGAACACGACCGTCTGATCGCCGCCGCCGTCGCCAGCCCCCGCCGCGACGATGCCGCCACCGGCCCCAAGGACGGGATGCCCTCCGTCACCAAGGGGTGAGGGCGGAGGTTATGTGGCGGGCAATCGCCGGTCATCCCCGTTTTGGAAACCTGATGGCGTCGTGGTCGGACAAACCTGACTGAACTCACTTCGTCATTGCGAGCGAAGCGAAGCAACCCAGGGCGGCGTAGTGCTGCCCTGGGTTGCTTCGCTTCGCTCGCAATGACAGGCTGGGTTTCATGTCAAAGTGGGTCGCTCTTGCGGGCGGGCCAAGGGCGCTGCCCTGTTTGTGCTGGTGCACAATATTCAGGCACCACTTGCCTGAATATTGAACACAACATTTCCCAAATCCGGCGCATCATATGCGACAGATTGTTTACTGACCGGGTAAATCACCCAAATGCGGTCTTTTCGCAGGCGCACACTCGGCCTATCAGGTGTGCCACCGCATTGGCACGATTCTTGATGGGAATCGCGCGCGAGGCTTCTGGTTCCCGGACCGGTTCCCTCAAGATACAGTCCGGGTGCAAGTGCAGGGGTCCAGGCAGGCGTGAAGAAAATCGAAGCCATCATCAAGCCGTTCAAGCTCGACGAAGTGAAGGAAGCGCTGCACGAAGTCGGCGTCTCGGGCATCACCGTCACCGAAGCCAAGGGCTTTGGGCGCCAGAAGGGCCACACCGAACTCTACCGCGGCGCCGAATACGTCGTGGATTTCCTCCCCAAGGTTAAGCTCGAGGTCGTCGTGCCCGACGCTCTGGCCGAGCGCGTGGTGGAGGCGATCGCCGACGCCGCGCAGACCGGCCGCATCGGCGACGGCAAGATCTTCGTCGTCCCCGTCGAGACCGCCGTGCGCATCCGCACCGGCGAGCGCGACGACGACGCGCTCTAAAGATCGCAGAAATCGGGCTGCGACGGTGGGGGCCGTCGCATTCCCGCAACAAGACCAACCCTATCCTCTTTCGGGATCGGAAGAGTAACGCTGGAGAACCAAGAAAATGGCTAGTGCAAAGGACGTCCTCAAGAAGATCAAGGACGAGGAGATCGAGTGGGTCGATCTTCGCTTCACGGACCCCAAGGGCAAGTGGCAGCACCTGACCATGGTTTCGACCGTCCTCGGCGAGGATGAGCTGGAAGACGGCCTGATGTTCGACGGTTCGTCGATCGAGGGCTGGAAGGCCATCAACGAGTCGGACATGATCCTCAAGCCCGACCTCGACGCCGTCTACACCGATCCGTTCTCGGCCACCCCGATGCTGATCCTGTTCTGCGACATCGTCGAGCCCTCGACCGGTGAACTCTACGCCCGCGACCCGCGCTCGACCGCGAAGCGCGCCGAATCGTTCGTCAAGTCGGCCGGCTTCGGCGACACCGTGTTCGTCGGCCCCGAGGCCGAGTTCTTTATGTTCGACGACGTGAAGTTCTACGACGGCTACGACGGCAACGGCTTCAAGATCGACGACATCGAACTGCCGGGCAACACCAACAAGGAATACGACACCGGCAACCTGGGCCACCGCCCGCGTGCCAAGGGTGGCTACTTCCCGGTCGCCCCGGTCGACTCGGCCGTGGACATCCGCGCCGAGATGGTCACCACCATGCTCGAAATGGGTCTGCCCTGCGACAAGCACCACCACGAAGTGGCAGCTGCCCAGCACGAACTCGGCCTGACCTTCGGCAAGCTGGTCACCACCGCCGACCGCATGCAGATCTACAAGTACGTCGTGCACATGGTCGCACAGGCTTACGGCAAGACCGCAACGTTCATGCCCAAGCCGATCATGAAGGACAACGGATCGGGCATGCACACGCATATCTCGATCTGGAACGAGGGTGAGAACACCTTCGCCGGCAACGGCTACGCCGGCCTGTCGGAGACCTGCCTGTACTTCATCGGCGGCGTCATCAAGCACGCCAAGGCCCTGAACGCCTTCACCAACCCGACCACCAACAGCTACAAGCGCTTGGTCCCGGGTTACGAAGCACCGGTTCTGCTCGCTTACTCGGCGCGCAACCGCTCGGCCTCGTGCCGCATCCCCTACGGTGCGGGCACCAAGGCGAAGCGCGTGGAATTCCGCTTCCCCGACGCGATGGCCAACCCCTACCTGTGCTACGCTTCGCTCCTGATGGCCGGCCTCGACGGCATCAAGAACAAGATCCACCCGGGCGAAGCCATGGACAAGAACCTGTACGATCTGCCGCCGGCCGAACTCGCCGAAGTGCCGACCGTCTGCGGTTCGCTGCGCGAAGCTCTGGACGCCCTCCAGGCCGACCACGCCTTCCTTCTCGAAGGCGGCGTGTTCACCGAGGACCAGATCGAAGCCTACCTCGAACTCAAGTGGCCGGAAGTGCTGCGCTGGGAAACCACGCCGTCGGCCGTCGAGTTCGACATGTACTACAGCGCCTGATCCATCCGATCAGCGCTGGCGACCAGTTCGCCGAGAGGGGGCGTCCGGAGCAATCCGGGCGCCCCTTTCGCGTTCCGGGGCTAATGACAATTCCGGATAGCGCCGCTCCTCCTCAAGAATCCGCTTTCCTACAGCACCGACGTGGATGTACCTCATGCGTACCCCGCAAGAGACGGGACCGTATCTGGCGGCGTTTCCGCCGTATTCACACTTATTCGGGCGCGCGAAGTGTAGTTGTTCTGCACGCGATACTGCGTGCGCCGTCTGTAGCGAAAGGGCACGTACATGAATCGCAAGCCGATCTTTGATGCCGTCCGCAAGATGCTGGACCGTTCGTTCACACAGGCCGAAGTCAACGCGTTGGACAAGGCGATCGACCTTTCCACCGGCGGCCTGACCGCCAGTCTCGCCCCCGAGCCGGTTTCAAGCCCCGCAACCGCTGTCGCGGCGACGGGGCGCGTGCTGGGCGCCGCCGGGGCCAAGCTCATCAAGAAGTGGGAGGGCTGCGCCAAACGGCAGGCCAACGGCACCTTCGCGGCCTATCCCGACCCCGGCAGCGTCGACGGCAAGCCCTGGACGATCGGCTGGGGCTCTACGGGCTCCGACGTGAAAAAGGGCATCGTCTGGACGCAGGCGCAGTGCGATGCGCGTTTCGACGTCGACATGGTCGATTACGTGAAGGAAGTGGCCGCCTTCATCGGCTCTGCCGCGACCTCGCAGAACCAGTTCGACGCGCTCGTCTCGTTCCATTACAACACCGGCAAGATCACAAGTTCGTCGCTGGGCAAGCTGCACAAGGCGGGTGACTTCGCCGGGGCGCAGGCCCAGTTCGGCAAGTGGATCTACAACGACGGCAAGCCGATGACCGGCCTCAAGAACCGGCGCGC
>NZ_ALVC01000324.1:0-5595 GCF_000293195.2 Sphingomonas sp. LH128 | reverse complement strand
CCGGATCCCCGGGAATTCGTCGACAAGCTTCGGCCGCCTAGGCCGCGGCCTCGAGGTCGACGGTATCGATAAGCTTGCATGCCTGCAGGTCTGGACATTTATTTGTATAGTTCATCCATGCCATGTGTAATCCCAGCAGCTGTTACAAACTCAAGAAGGACCATGTGGTCTCTCTTTTCGTTGGGATCTTTCGAAAGGGCAGATTGTGTGGACAGGTAATGGTTGTCTGGTAAAAGGACAGGGCCATCGCCAATTGGAGTATTTTGTTGATAATGGTCTGCTAGTTGAACGCTTCCATCTTCAATGTTGTGTCTAATTTTGAAGTTAACTTTGATTCCATTCTTTTGTTTGTCTGCCATGATGTATACATTGTGTGAGTTATAGTTGTATTCCAATTTGTGTCCAAGAATGTTTCCATCTTCTTTAAAATCAATACCTTTTAACTCGATTCTATTAACAAGGGTATCACCTTCAAACTTGACTTCAGCACGTGTCTTGTAGTTCCCGTCATCTTTGAAAAATATAGTTCTTTCCTGTACATAACCTTCGGGCATGGCACTCTTGAAAAAGTCATGCTGTTTCATATGATCTGGGTATCTCGCAAAGCATTGAAGACCATACGCGAAAGTAGTGACAAGTGTTGGCCATGGAACAGGTAGTTTTCCAGTAGTGCAAATAAATTTAAGGGTAAGTTTTCCGTATGTTGCATCACCTTCACCCTCTCCACTGACAGAAAATTTGTGCCCATTAACATCACCATCTAATTCAACAAGAATTGGGACAACTCCAGTGAAAAGTTCTTCTCCTTTACTCATATGTATATCTCCTTCTTAAATCTAGAGGATCCCCGGGTACCGAGCTCGAATTGGCCGCACTTGTGTATAAGAGTCAGAATTCCACAAATTGTTATCCGCTCACAATTCCACATGTGGAATTCCACATGTGGAATTGTGAGCGGATAACAATTTGTGGAATTCTGACTCTTATACACAAGTGCGGCCAATTCGAGCTCGGTACCCGGGGATCCTCTAGATTTAAGAAGGAGATATACATATGAGTAAAGGAGAAGAACTTTTCACTGGAGTTGTCCCAATTCTTGTTGAATTAGATGGTGATGTTAATGGGCACAAATTTTCTGTCAGTGGAGAGGGTGAAGGTGATGCAACATACGGAAAACTTACCCTTAAATTTATTTGCACTACTGGAAAACTACCTGTTCCATGGCCAACACTTGTCACTACTTTCGCGTATGGTCTTCAATGCTTTGCGAGATACCCAGATCATATGAAACAGCATGACTTTTTCAAGAGTGCCATGCCCGAAGGTTATGTACAGGAAAGAACTATATTTTTCAAAGATGACGGGAACTACAAGACACGTGCTGAAGTCAAGTTTGAAGGTGATACCCTTGTTAATAGAATCGAGTTAAAAGGTATTGATTTTAAAGAAGATGGAAACATTCTTGGACACAAATTGGAATACAACTATAACTCACACAATGTATACATCATGGCAGACAAACAAAAGAATGGAATCAAAGTTAACTTCAAAATTAGACACAACATTGAAGATGGAAGCGTTCAACTAGCAGACCATTATCAACAAAATACTCCAATTGGCGATGGCCCTGTCCTTTTACCAGACAACCATTACCTGTCCACACAATCTGCCCTTTCGAAAGATCCCAACGAAAAGAGAGACCACATGGTCCTTCTTGAGTTTGTAACAGCTGCTGGGATTACACATGGCATGGATGAACTATACAAATAAATGTCCAGACCTGCAGGCATGCAAGCTTATCGATACCGTCGACCTCGAGGCCGCGGCCTAGGCGGCCGAAGCTTGTCGACGAATTCCCGGGGATCCGGTGATTGATTGAGCAAGCTTTATGCTTGTAAACCGTTTTGTGAAAAAATTTTTAAAATAAAAAAGGGGACCTCTAGGGTCCCCAATTAATTAGTAATATAATCTATTAAAGGTCATTCAAAAGGTCATCCACCGGATCAATTCCCCTGCTCGCGCAGGCTGGGTGCCAAGCTCTCGGGTAACATCAAGGCCCGATCCTTGGAGCCCTTGCCCTCCCGCACGATGATCGTGCCGTGATCGAAATCCAGATCCTTGACCCGCAGTTGCAAACCCTCACTGATCCGCCGAGATGCGCCGCGTGCGGCTGCTGGAGATGGCGGACGCGATGGATATGTTCTGCCAAGGGTTGGTTTGCGCATTCACAGTTCTCCGCAAGAATTGATTGGCTCCAATTCTTGGAGTGGTGAATCCGTTAGCGAGGTGCCGCCGGCTTCCATTCAGGTCGAGGTGGCCCGGCTCCATGCACCGCGACGCAACGCGGGGAGGCAGACAAGGTATAGGGCGGCGCCTACAATCCATGCCAACCCGTTCCATGTGCTCGCCGAGGCGGCATAAATCGCCGTGACGATCAGCGGTCCAATGATCGAAGTTAGGCTGGTAAGAGCCGCGAGCGATCCTTGAAGCTGTCCCTGATGGTCGTCATCTACCTGCCTGGACAGCATGGCCTGCAACGCGGGCATCCCGATGCCGCCGGAAGCGAGAAGAATCATAATGGGGAAGGCCATCCAGCCTCGCGTCGCGAACGCCAGCAAGACGTAGCCCAGCGCGTCGGCCGCCATGCCGGCGATAATGGCCTGCTTCTCGCCGAAACGTTTGGTGGCGGGACCAGTGACGAAGGCTTGAGCGAGGGCGTGCAAGATTCCGAATACCGCAAGCGACAGGCCGATCATCGTCGCGCTCCAGCGAAAGCGGTCCTCGCCGAAAATGACCCAGAGCGCTGCCGGCACCTGTCCTACGAGTTGCATGATAAAGAAGACAGTCATAAGTGCGGCGACGATAGTCATGCCCCGCGCCCACCGGAAGGAGCTGACTGGGTTGAAGGCTCTCAAGGGCATCGGTCGACGCTCTCCCTTATGCGACTCCTGCATTAGGAAGCAGCCCAGTAGTAGGTTGAGGCCGTTGAGCACCGCCGCCGCAAGGAATGGTGCATGCAAGGAGATGGCGCCCAACAGTCCCCCGGCCACGGGGCCTGCCACCATACCCACGCCGAAACAAGCGCTCATGAGCCCGAAGTGGCGAGCCCGATCTTCCCCATCGGTGATGTCGGCGATATAGGCGCCAGCAACCGCACCTGTGGCGCCGGTGATGCCGGCCACGATGCGTCCGGCGTAGAGGATCCTTTTTGTCCGGTGTTGGGTTGAAGGTGAAGCCGGTCGGGGCCGCAGCGGGGGCCGGCTTTTCAGCCTTGCCCCCCTGCTTCGGCCGCCGTGGCTCCGGCGTCTTGGGTGCCGGCGCGGGTTCCGCAGCCTTGGCCTGCGGTGCGGGCACATCGGCGGGCTTGGCCTTGATGTGCCGCCTGGCGTGCGAGCGGAACGTCTCGTAGGAGAACTTGACCTTCCCCGTTTCCCGCATGTGCTCCCAAATGGTGACGAGCGCATAGCCGGACGCTAACGCCGCCTCGACATCCGCCCTCACCGCCAGGAACGCAACCGCAGCCTCATCACGCCGGCGCTTCTTGGCCGCGCGGGATTCAACCCACTCGGCCAGCTCGTCGGTGTAGCTCTTTGGCATCGTCTCTCGCCTGTCCCCTCAGTTCAGTAATTTCCTGCATTTGCCTGTTTCCAGTCGGTAGATATTCCACAAAACAGCAGGGAAGCAGCGCTTTTCCGCTGCATAACCCTGCTTCGGGGTCATTATAGCGATTTTTTCGGTATATCCATCCTTTTTCGCACGATATACAGGATTTTGCCAAAGGGTTCGTGTAGACTTTCCTTGGTGTATCCAACGGCGTCAGCCGGGCAGGATAGGTGAAGTAGGCCCACCCGCGAGCGGGTGTTCCTTCTTCACTGTCCCTTATTCGCACCTGGCGGTGCTCAACGGGAATCCTGCTCTGCGAGGCTGGCCGGCTACCGCCGGCGTAACAGATGAGGGCAAGCGGATGGCTGATGAAACCAAGCCAACCAGGAAGGGCAGCCCACCTATCAAGGTGTACTGCCTTCCAGACGAACGAAGAGCGATTGAGGAAAAGGCGGCGGCGGCCGGCATGAGCCTGTCGGCCTACCTGCTGGCCGTCGGCCAGGGCTACAAAATCACGGGCGTCGTGGACTATGAGCACGTCCGCGAGCTGGCCCGCATCAATGGCGACCTGGGCCGCCTGGGCGGCCTGCTGAAACTCTGGCTCACCGACGACCCGCGCACGGCGCGGTTCGGTGATGCCACGATCCTCGCCCTGCTGGCGAAGATCGAAGAGAAGCAGGACGAGCTTGGCAAGGTCATGATGGGCGTGGTCCGCCCGAGGGCAGAGCCATGACTTTTTTAGCCGCTAAAACGGCCGGGGGGTGCGCGTGATTGCCAAGCACGTCCCCATGCGCTCCATCAAGAAGAGCGACTTCGCGGAGCTGGTGAAGTACATCACCGACGAGCAAGGCAAGACCGAGCGCCTGGGTCACGTGCGCGTCACGAACTGCGAGGCAAACACCCTGCCCGCTGTCATGGCCGAGGTGATGGCGACCCAGCACGGCAACACCCGTTCCGAGGCCGACAAGACCTATCACCTGCTGGTTAGCTTCCGCGCGGGAGAGAAGCCCGACGCGGAGACGTTGCGCGCGATTGAGGACCGCATCTGCGCTGGGCTTGGCTTCGCCGAGCATCAGCGCGTCAGTGCCGTGCATCACGACACCGACAACCTGCACATCCATATCGCCATCAACAAGATTCACCCGACCCGAAACACCATCCATGAGCCGTATCGGGCCTACCGCGCCCTCGCTGACCTCTGCGCGACGCTCGAACGGGACTACGGGCTTGAGCGTGACAATCACGAAACGCGGCAGCGCGTTTCCGAGAACCGCGCGAACGACATGGAGCGGCACGCGGGCGTGGAAAGCCTGGTCGGCTGGATCCGGCCACGATGCGTCCGGCGTAGAGGATCTGAAGATCAGCAGTTCAACCTGTTGATAGTACGTACTAAGCTCTCATGTTTCACGTACTAAGCTCTCATGTTTAACGTACTAAGCTCTCATGTTTAACGAACTAAACCCTCATGGCTAACGTACTAAGCTCTCATGGCTAACGTACTAAGCTCTCATGTTTCACGTACTAAGCTCTCATGTTTGAACAATAAAATTAATATAAATCAGCAACTTAAATAGCCTCTAAGGTTTTAAGTTTTATAAGAAAAAAAAGAAGGCTCTGTTGCAAAAATCGTGAAGCTTGAGCATGCTTGGCGGAGATTGGACGGACGGAACGATGACGGATTTCAAGTGGCGCCATTTCCAGGGTGATGTGATCCTGTGGGCGGTGCGCTGGTATTGTCGCTATCCGATCAGCTATCGCGACCTTGAGGAAATGCTGGCGGAACGCGGCATTTCGGTCGACCATACGACGATCTATCGCTGGGTCCAGTGCTACGCCCCGGAGATGGAGAAGCGGCTGCGCTGGTTCTGGCGGCGTGGCTTTGATCCGAGCTGGCGCCTGGATGAAACCTACGTCAAGGTGCGGGGCAAGTGGACCTACCTGTACCGGGCAGTCGACAAGCGGGGCGACACGATCGATTTCTACCTGTCGCCG
>NZ_ALVC01000323.1:0-11795 GCF_000293195.2 Sphingomonas sp. LH128 | reverse complement strand
CACGGCGGCACGCTCGACCTCGGCGGAACGAGCCAGACGCAAGTATCGCTGACGCAGGGCGCGGCCACGATCCTGAACGGGACCTTGGTACTCGATACTTATACCATTGCGGGCGGAACGCTGACGCGAACCGTGGCCGCCAACGTGAGCAGCACTATCGATGCCCGGACCGGCATGATCAACGGCGTGCTGTCGGGTACGGCCGGTCTGATAAAGACCGGGAACGGCGGCGTCACCCTCACCGCAGCGAATACCTACACCGGCGGGACCACGATCGATGCCGGCGCGCTGGTGCTGGCAGATGCCGGTGACATCGTCTCGTCGGTTGCGATCGGCGCGACGGGCACGTTCGACATCAGCGCAGCGGACGGCGATCGCGATCTCGACACGGTAACCGGCGCTGGTGCCATCGCCCTGGGAGACAACACCCTGACGCTCACACAGGCCGGCGGCACTTATGCGGGATCGATCAGCGGTACGGGCGGACTGATACTCTCGGCCGGACAGGGCTACGCCCTGAATGGAAGTAGCACGTATTCGGGCGGCACGGCACTGCTGACCGGCACACTTTCGCTGGGGAACAACGACGCGCTCGGCACGGGCGCGCTGGCGATGAGCGAATTCACCGCCATCAACCTCGTCCAGAGCGGCATGGTCATCGGCAACGATATCACCGTCAGCGGCGATCCGACGATCTTCGTACCCACCGGCGTGACGGCAACCGTCGCAGGAACGATTTCAGACGGCACACAGCCGGGCGACGTCGTCAAGACTGGCGGTGGCACGCTGATTTTCACGGGCAACAACACATATTCCGCCGGCACCACCATTTCCGACGGCACGCTGCAGCTTGGCGATGGCGGGACCAGCGGCGGCATCATCGGCAACGTCCTGAACAACGCAGCCCTGGCGTTCGACCGCGCTGACGCCGTGACGTTCTCCGGGACGATTTCAGGCACCGGCGCAGTCGTGCAGGCCGGTGCGGGCACGACGACGCTTTCCGGCGTCAACACGTATTCCGGCGGCACGACGATCTCGGACGGCACGCTCGTCGGGTCGGCGACCGGCTTCGGCAGCGGTGCGATCCTCGACAACGCCGCACTGGTCGTGACCCAGGGCACTGACGCCACTTTCGCAAACGCGATCAACGGCAACGGCACCTTCACAAAGCAGGGTGCGGGCATGCTGTCCCTGACGGGTACGAGCGGCCTGTCCGGCGCCACCATTCTGGCTGAGGGCGAATTGCGGATCACTGGTTCGCTCGCGGCCTCGTCGGTCTCCCTGGCCAGCGGCACACGCATATCGGGCACCGGAACCGTGGGCGGCATCGTCGCCGCACCGGGTTCGACGATCGCCCCGGGCAATGGCGCGATCGGGACATTGGCCGTGGATGGCAACGTCACGCAGCAATCCGGGTCGATCTATGCGGTTCAGGTCGCCGTGGATGGATCGCTTTCCGACAGGATCACCGCCACGGGCTTTGCGGCAATCGGGAGCGGCGCGACACTGGAGGTGACCAAGACCGACACCGCAACGCCCTATGTGCTTGGCCGGCGCTACACGGTGCTGACGGCGGCTCAAGGCGTGACGGGCACTTACACGCTGACGGGCGATACGGCGGTATCGGCCTTTTACGATCTTACCGTCGGGTACGACGCCAGCAACGTCTACCTCGATGTGGCCCAGACCAGCAGCTTCGTCTCTGCCGCGATCACCCCCAACGAGCGCAGCGTCGCCGGCGCGCTGGATGCACTCGACCCGGCCGTGGGCCTGCGCAACGCCCTGGGCTATCTCCAGACCTTCGAAGAGGCGCGCGGCGCGTTCGGGCAACTTTCAGGCGAAATCCACTCTTCCGCCAAGAGCGCGCTGATCCAAGACAGCCAGTATCTGCGCGATGCGGTGTCGATGCACCTGCGGTCAGGCACCGATGGCCGGGAAACAGAGCGGCCCGGCGTGTCGCTGTGGGGACATGGCTACGGCTCGTGGGGTTCCCTCGCGGGCAATGGCAATGCCGGGGTCCTGCACCGTTCGGCCCGGGGCTTGCTGGTCGGTGTCGATCTGCCTATCGGCGATGTCGCAAGGGCGGGCGTATTGGGCGGCTACAGCCGCTCGAAATTCAACACTGCCGGGCACCGCGATACCGGCCATAGCGACAATTACCACTTGGGCGTCTATGCGGGGACCGGCCTTGCCCCCCTCAACCTGCAGGTCGGCGCGGCTTATACCTGGCACAAGCTCGATGTCGATCGCGCGGTCGGGTTCACCGGCTTCGCCGATGCACTCTCCTCGCGATACAAGGGCAACAGCGCGCAAGTCTTCGGAGAAGCGGGCTATCAAATAGAGGTCAATCATGGGCACTTCGAACCATTTGCCCAGATCAGTCACGTGCGTCTTCATACCGATGGGTTCGCCGAAAATGGCGGCGATGCGGCGCTGATCGGGGAATCGAAAAATACCGAAGTGACCTTTTCGAGCCTGGGCTTGCGCGGCGACCTCGATCTGCCGAGAGAAGGCGCGCTGCATGCGTTCTGGTCGACCGGGTGGAGGCACGCCTTCGGCAACCGTACACCGTTCACCGATCTGCGCTTCGATGCGGGCTCGCAGGTCTTCGGGATATCAGGCACACCGATCGCTCGGAATGCAGCCGTCCTTCAGGCCGGGATCGAAGCGGGCCTGGGGGCTGGCGTCAGCATCGGGGCATCCTATTCGGGCCAGATCGGGCGCAATGTGCAGGATCACGGCGTGAAAGGTAACCTGACGTGGCGCTTCTGACGATGCACGAAGGGCCTTGTCCGTGACGGTTGAGCGCGGTGGCCGTGTCTGCCGGTGGCCTGTTCTGGCCATCGTGGCAGCGCTGTTTCTCACGGGCGGCATGGCCGCTGCCGCGGAACCATCCGCTGCCCCGCCACATGAGCGCCATGGAGACTGGGAGGTCGTCTGCGCCATGGCGGGCAAGGCCACCAAATGCTCGGCAGTGCAGCGACAGGCGACCACGGCGACTTCCGGCCATGAAATGCAGCGCGTGCTCGCGATGGAACTGGTCGCCGTGCCGGATGGGGCAGTGGGCACCCTGCTAACGCCCTTCGGGGTGGATTTGGCTAGCGGCCTCGTTCTCAAACTGAACACATCCGGCCCGCCATTGCCGTTCAAGACCTGCCTGCCCTCCGGCTGCGTGGTCCCGCTGCAATTCGGCAAGGAAGCCGTCCGTTCCTTGCGCAAGGAGACGTTGTTACGCATCTCGTTCGTAACCGCGGGAGATGGGCGTAGGATCGACCTGCCGGTTTCCCTCAAAGGACTTGGTCAAGCGCTCGACAGAGCGAGGGTACTTGCCGGCACAAGCCGCTAACTCATATCTTCGGTAAGGTTTTTCGGCACCCATGCGCCAACTGCCGAGACAAAAGACATTTTAAGGCAGTCTTTCGAACGATCGCAGCATAGGCCCACGAGAAAATCGACGCCTGCCGTGGCAAATCGAGGCGTGCGTCGCGGCTTCACCCCCACCGGAAGCGAAGGTTTCAACTAAGGCTCTCGCGCCGATCTGACGGCGATCCCGAAGCCCAAGCCTCTACGGCCCTGCCGGCCGACGAACGCCATGATGCCGGCGGGTTGGGTGAGAACCTTCAAGGCGCCGTATCTGCCCATCATCCCGGCGCGCTCCTACCGCCAGATTCCAGGTCTTCCTGATCATCGCCGCTACCGCGAGCGCTTGCAAACCCATCAGGG
This sequence comes from Sphingomonas sp. LH128, assembly GCF_000293195.2. Taxonomy (NCBI): domain Bacteria; kingdom Pseudomonadati; phylum Pseudomonadota; class Alphaproteobacteria; order Sphingomonadales; family Sphingomonadaceae; genus Sphingomonas; species Sphingomonas sp. LH128. The sequence continues at coordinate 8,072 of NZ_ALVC01000323.1, read as the reverse complement.
CATCTCCCATCAGTTCGAATCGCGCCCCCCTGCGCCACGCATGGGAGCACCGCCCCTCATCTCGACGACATCGCAACCGCGCGATTTGCCGTCGATCGCCGGATCAAGGAACGCCGGATGACGAATGAGAGGCTGCCTGTCGAGATGTCGCCCTCGTTCCTCAGACCCGGCTAGCCAACGCCACCACCGCGCAGGAAAGCGTCAGCAGCCCGAGCCGCGCCCATGAGGCACCTTCGCCCAGCCACACCACCGCGAGCAGGATCGCACCCATCGGTACCACGGCCGCCATCAGCGGCATCAACAGGCTGAGCGCGGCGCCCTCGTGCAGTAGCAGCGCCAGGCAGTAGAGCGAGACAACGTAGACCGCCGCGCAAAGCAGCGACCAGCCGGGCGAGGTAAACCCGGCGGTGCGCGCCAGCAGCACGCTCCCGCCGATCTGACCGACCACGACCACCACGAACAGCGCGATCGCTCGCGCCGTAAGGCCCGCCGCAATCACTGCGCCGTCAACCCGCCGTCGACGACGAACTCGCCTCCGGTCACGTACTTGGCGCGGTCCGAAATAAGAAACGCGATCATCTCGCCGATGTCGTCGGGCTCGCCCATGCGCTTCATCGGGATCGCCGCGTTGATGGCGTCGTACTGGTCGGGGTTGTCCTCGATCGCGACCTTCTGCATCTCGGTCCAGATTACGCCGGGGTGGACCGAGTTCACGCGGATGCCCTTGGCCGCCACTTCCAGCGCCAGCGCCTTGGAATAGAGCCGCACGCCGCCTTTGCTGGCCGCATAGGCCGAGGCGCCGGCAACGCCGACGAGGCCCGCGATCGACGAGAGGTTGACGATCGAGCCCGATCCCTGCGCCTCCATCACCGGCAGCACCGCGCGGCAGCCGAGGTAGACGCTCTTGAGGTTGACGTCGATCTGGCGGTCCCAGGCGGCGGAGTCGAGGTCGGCGGTCCACTTGAGCACGGCGATGCCGGCATTGTTGACGAGGCCGTCGATGCGGCCGGTCTCGCCGCTGACCTGCGCGATCAGCGCGGCCCAGCCCGCCTCGTCGGTGACGTCCTGCGCGAGGCCGGTGGCAGTCAGGCCCTCGGCGCGCAGTTCCTCGGCGCGGACGGCGGCGGCATCGCCGTCGAGGTCGGTGAGGGTGACGGCATGGCCCTGCCGCGCGAGCAGGCGGGCGGTGGCGAAGCCGAGGCCGCCGGCCGATGCGGCGCCGGTGACGATAATGGTCTTGCTGGTCATGAAGGTCTTCTCCGGGTCAGGCGTTTTTCAGCCAGTCGCAATCGTAGGAACGGTCCTGAGTATCGTGGCGGCCGAGCAGGCAGGGGGCGAGATCGGTGGACAGTATGCCGTCGGCGGCGATGTCCTTGCGCGCCCAGTCGACGAATTCGCTGCGATGGGCGAAGCGCCATTCCGGGCCGGTGGGGGTATCGCGCCGTTCGTAGCGGTCGAGATAGCGACCGCTGATGATGAGGTCGGTCGCCACCCCATCATCAAGGATGCGGTGGAAGGCATAGTAGTAGACTTCGCCAAAGGCGCGGTTCGGGTCGGCCTCGTCGAATTGAATATGGTGCTGGCCGATGATGTGCTGGTTGGCGAGATGCTCTGTCAGCAGGCCTTGCGCGAAGTCCACGAAGTCCGGGCCGCTTCCTGCGAAGATGCCGTAATCGGTGGTTGAATCCGGCCAGAACGTCCCCAGCTGCAGCGCGTGGTCGAGGCGGTCCTGCCCCCGCATGTAGCGCATGGCGAGGTCGCGTATGTCGTCCTTGGCGATGAGCGCGGCGAGCCTGCTGTCGGTATCGGTCATGATGCTGTCCTCTCCCCCGGCGCCCGGGTCTGAACCGGGGCGCCGGGTTTCACGATTACGCCCTGCCGTTCAGAACCGTACGCTGGCCTGCAGTTGCACGGTGCGCGGAAGGTTCACGAAGCCGATCTGGTCGGCGATGCGCGTGGTGCCGGTGTTGGGACCGTCGATGGCGCCGCCGACGATGAACTGGTTCGTCAGATTTTTGCCGATCAGGGCCAGTTCGAAGCGCTCGTCATCGAACTTGACGCGGATGGTGCCGTCCACGGTCAGGTACTTGGCCTGGCCCGAAAGCGGATGCGCGAAGCTGGAGGCGAGGTAGGAACTGGAATAGCGCGTGTCGATCGTCGCGCCCAGCTTTGTGCCGGTGCCGATGTCGGTCTCGTAGCCGATGCCGAACGAGCCGGTCCAGCGCGGCGCGACGGCGGTGGGCGCGCCGCTCAGGTCCTGGCCGGGGGCGGCGGGCGAGTCCGGATTGGGCTGGAACACGGTGTTACAGCCCTGCGCCGCCGTCTGCCCGCCATAGCACGGGGCGATGTATTCGAGGTAGCGCGCCTTGTTGTAGTTGATCGAGCCGTGCAGGTTCAGGCCCGGCACCGCATAAGGCGCGAACTCGAATTCCAGCTCCGCGCCCCTGGTGCGCGCGGCGCCCGCGTTGGTGGTGATGAACGCGAACGTGGCGGGGTTGAAGAAGTCCACCTGCAGGTCGGTGTACTTGTAGCTGTAGACGTCGAAGTTCAGGCGCAGCTGGTTGTCGACCAGCTTGGTCTTGATGCCGACTTCGAAACCGCGCGCCTTTTCTGGCTTGAAGGCGACGTCGCTGGGCACGGTCCCGGCGCTGACAAAACCGGAGTTGGAGAACCCGCCCGACTTGTAAGCGGTCTTGTACGCGCCGTAGACAGTCACGTCGTCGGTCGGCTTCCAGGTCAGGGTGGCTTCGGGCGACCAGTTGTTGAAGGTCTGGTCGGCCGCGATCGTCTTGTTTTCCGGGAACAGGAACTGCAGCGCGGCATTCACGTACGGCTGGACAAGGTAGCTGTCCTTGGTCTCGTGAATGTAGCGCACGCCCGCTGCGGCTTCGAGGTTGGACAGAATCTTCCAGGTCGCCTGACCATAGGCCGACAACGTCTCGCCGTGAGTCTCGGAATGCTTGAAATAGCCGAGGTATTCATACTCGGCCGGCGCGGTCGAATCCGAAACGTTGCCGAACGAGCCGGTCTGGCGGTGGTTGCGGTGGGTCTTCTGGTAATAGGCACCGGCAAGCAGGTTGATCGGCCCGTCGAACTTGGTCTGCGCGCGCAGTTCGCTGGAGAAGGCGTGGAACAACGACCGCTCGGTCGATGGGGCGGCGGCGCTGCTGCTCGACACGAAGGTGCAATCGCAGGCCCACTGGTTGGTGTTGCGGTTGAAGTTGTTGACCCAGGTGATGTCGACGTCCTTCAGCGCATACTCCGCCGTGCCGGTGACCGCCCAGCTGCTGTACTTGTTGTAAAGCGCGCCGTCGTCACGCGACCAAGGGTTGGTGCCGGCAAGGTCTTCGGGGAAGTAGTTCTGGTAGACCTGGAACTTCTTCTCGCACTTGATCGAAGGATTGGTTTCATACGTGCCGCCGACGCAGCCGAAGGGCACGTAGTTCCACGAGTTGTTATTGTTCTTCGAGATCGAGCCGTTGGCTTTGACGGTGAACTTGAAGTCGTTGCCCGGGTCCCAGACCAGCGTGACGCGGCCCAGCAGTTCCTTGTTGCCGGGATTGTCGCCGTCATAGGCAGGCGCGAAGTGCGAGGTGGTGACGCCGGTGGCGATGTCGGTGGTGTTGTAGGTCTTGTCGACCCCGGCATTCTTGAAATAGCCGCCCCACATGTTCGAGGCACGCACCGCGACGCGTAATCCCAACGTGTCGGTCAGCGGGCCGGAGCCGACGAATTCGCCGACCAGTTCCTTGGCGCGGAACTCGTAGCCGAGCTTGGCCTTGAATTCGGGGGTCGAAGTCGGATCGGCGGTACGCAGAGAGATCACGCCCGCCGTGGCGTTCTTGCCGAAGAACAGCGACTGCGGGCCCTTGAGCACCTCGACGCCGTCGAGATCGAGAAAGCCTTCATTGATGACGCGGCCCTGGCCGTAGTAGACGCCGTCCACCACCACCGCGACCGACTGCTCGATGCCGATCGAGGTCGAAGACGAACCGATACCGCGCAAGGTAAGCTGCGCGCCCGAACCGTTCGAGGAGCGGCCGATCGTGAACTGCGGCGTCTGCGTGGAGATCTTCTCCAGGCTGGTCATGTCGTAGCGTTCGAGCGTCTCGGCGCTGAGCGCGGTGACGGCGACAGGCACGTCCTGCAGGCTTTCCGCACGGCGGCGCGCAGTCACGACGATGTCGTTCAGGCCGCCTTCGGCATGCTGCGGGCCGATTGCGGAAGCGGCTTCGGGAGTGGCTGCAGGCGGCGTCGCGCCGGCTGTGGTCGTCGCTGCCTCCTGGGCACCGGCGGATGCGGATGCGAATGTGAATGCCGATGCGAATACCCCGGCCATAAGCGCGGCGCGTGCAGACGGTCCTGCCGTTCCAGACATGAAAAGCTCCTTTCCCCTTTGACCGGAGAAGGGCCTGTTATGACCTGTTCGCCCTCCCGGTTGCCTCTATGCTGAGACCGTCGGCAGAGTACTCCAGTTAAAAAATGCAGCTGACTGCAATTAGTGCTAGGCGCCGCCGCCGAGGGCACGGGTGAGAGCACGGGCTTCGTCGCGCAGTTGCACGCCCAGCTTGCCCTCGGCGTAAGGCAGGACGATCTGGCAGATCGCCAGACGCAGGTGCGCTTCCAGCGCGGCGTCGGCGATCTCGTTCTTGGCCCACAGCAGGATCGTCGCGACCATGCGCATGCAAACCAGGCGCGAAACCAGGCTGACGTCCTCAAGCGCCAGCACCCCTGCTTCGGCCATCGCCCGCAGCGCGCCGCCCGCGAAGCGCTCGTAGACGTCGGGCAGGCCGACAAGGTCGGCGTGCTCGATGAGGATGGGAGCGAGAGCGCGGGCAAGTTCGGGCGCCTCGAAAGTCTTTTCGGCGAGGCGTGCGGGCAGTTCGCGAAAGAACGCCATGCCGTCCCCGCCGCCGTGCACGGAGGCGGCATGGGCGATCGTCTCCTCGCTGCGCTCGCGCACGGTGGCGGCGAACAGGCGGTCCTTCGAGCCGTAGATATTGAACAGCGTCCGTTCGGCCACCCCGGCGGCCTCGGCAATGAGCCGCATCGAAAGCGCCTCGCCGCCGTGCCGGGCCAGCAGTGCGAAGGTCGCAGCCCGCACCCGCTCGCGCCGCTCGCGCTGGCGCGGCGTGAGTCTGCGCCCGATTGTCTGACCATCCGATATTGCGTCCATCACATGACGTTTAAGTCGTAAACGCAAGAACGTCACCATCGAGTGACCGCCATCGAGCCGTGCGGCATACCACATCGTCGGGCCCGGGCACTCACCGTGCCGGGCAGGTTACGCCTTCATCGCGGACACACTTCTCTCCTCTGAAGAAGAGGGGCAAGGGATTGGCAGCGCAGGCATAGCACTACGATAGGTCCGGCCAAGCGGGTTATGGTAGATCACGATATCGATCATCGTTGCCTCTTCAGCAGCAGGTAATTCGGCCGGAAGCGGCTCGCACAGTTCGGCGCGCCCCTGGCAGCAATCCTTGGCCAGGTAGACCATCAGTCCTCGCAGCACGGCGAGGTTGGCACGCTGGATTTGTTGGCGGCCACGCTTCTCTGAAAGCACCAGTCCTGCCTTCGCCATCACGGCCAGATGCGTCGAGAACGTGCTCTGGGTCAGCCCCGACGCTTCAACCAATTTTCCGGTCGACAGGCCATCAGGCTCATGTCGGATCAGGACGCGAAACGCATCAAGCCGTGTCGGATGCGCGAGCGCAGAAAGAATGGAGAGAGCGTCATCGGTTTCCATGCATCGGATTTAACCGATGGAAGTCTTGACGTCAACGAAGCATCGTGATTATCCGATGCAATTGCCAAAAATCAGGGCGATCGGAAATTAAATCGAAGCCGCACAGTAAAAGAGTCCATCTGTTTTGAAAAATCGACGAACCGAATTCGGATGATTCACTAATGCGGTTGAACTTTGGCACCGGGCAATGCATCTATGCAGAGACGAAATGCGTCGGATTTACCTTTTGCACGAACAGCTTTGCTGGGAGGCAGCCACTGGGACGGCCGTCCATAGGATGATGACCTATCATCCCAGCTAGAATAAGAGGCCGAGGCCCGTCACATTTTCCTGAACTTATAGCCGCAATGTTCGAATATTTGCCTGTCTGCCTCCGGAATGTCGCCTTGGTGTTGCCCCCTTCTAGCAAGCCGACAAATCAGGTCTGATGCTGGCGTAAGGTCATGTCGACGAGACGTTGAACAGGCGGCTTGCCAGAACGCGCTCGCTGCCACGTCGGCGAGTTGCAAGCCAGCCAGATTGTCGTGCGGTACAACCTCTATCAGGTCATCGAAAATAACGTCCGGGGTAATGCCCTTTCTGTCGAGCGTCAGATTACCAGTCAGCGATTGCGCAATGATCTTCCGCAGATACCCCTACGCTTCGCCGTAATCATGGCCACCGCGATGTGAAAACACCAATCGCTTGAGAACCTGGATATAGCTGCGCGAAGCAATTTAAGCTGCCTCCGGAAAACCTGGGACGCCTCACATCCGCAACGGGGCGAATCGTGCTACAGTATCGACGCGTTGAGGTGTCGCAACGAGTCTAGCCAGGGGTCGCTAACCCCGCCACAGCTGGGGCTCTATATGCAGAAACCGATGCCCTGCCAATGGGTTGCATCATTTCAGAATGCGGTGCACCGCATGGGCAATTTTCACTATACCGACAATGTGATTCATGGTGAATAATTACGAAAGGGTAATTCCGTAGGGGGATTTATGTTGAATTTTGGTGGTACTGCACTTGCTCTGACCGCGCGTGAAACAGATGTTATTCGCCTCATTGCCAATGGGTTCACTGCCAAACAGGCTGCCATCAGGTTGGAAATAGCGCCCTGTACGGTCGAACGCCACGTTGAGAACGTCCGTCTAAAAACCCGGGCGCGGAACCGGGCGCATATGATTGCGCAAGTACTGGCTGCGAGACTCATCTGATGAGCAACCTCTTGATCCTGTTATGACCTTGCGTATTATGGGCCTGTGATAGCAGATATTAATAATACACTGACGCGGCGAGAAATCGCGGACGCCATCCATCGCCAAACTGACCTACCTCCGGTCCAATCTCGCGGCATGGTAGATGCTATTTTGACGTCTATGCAACAGGCATTGGCGCGCGGAGAGAGTGTCAAGATTTCTGGTTTCGGGACGTTTTTGCTGCACGACAAGGCTGCCCGGATTGGACGAAATCCCAAGACTGGCGTGGAAGCGGAAATTACTGCGCGAAGAGTCGTTACATTTCGCGCAAGTAGCAAACTTAAAGATAGATTATAGATCTTCTTGCCTTTACTAAGCATCTTTTTTGAAGGAGTATTTTGAGCGGTGATCGGCGAGATGGTCGAGTTCTCAATTCTGACTGTTTCCGCACCGCCGCCGCCCAAGCCCGATAGGCCCCGGCCCTACAGAGGGCCACTCACCATGCCGTCTGCCCCAAAGGCGTAATTGCTCACGGGGCTGGCGAAGCGTAGCAGGCTCTGGCGACGGCGAATCTGCCCTCGACGAGTTCGCGCACGGCCTGAAGGGCTGACTTCCCCTGCAGGCGTGCGGTGCCGGTCACGGATCGATAGCCGGGGTGGATTTGGTGTCAACGGCACTGTAATTTTCCCCGGAATGGGGCTCTCCCGCACTTTTGGTGCTGTTCAGGCCATCACGCGAGCTCGCAAGAGATCCAGGCCCGCTCTGCCATACATCGACCGTTTGATGAGCTTGAGCTTGTTGATTTTCCCCTCGACTGGGCCCGGACTCCATGGAAGGTCGACTGCGGCACGGACAGCGTCTAAATCGCGCATGACCCAACTTGAACAGTGCTTTCGGAAAAGGCATTTTTGTTCAATGACATGCGCGCGCCGACGCAGGTGTTACCACTACATTTTCGGGGTTGGTTGAGCTTGCAAAAGCTCAGGTTTCCGGCGGCAACTCGCTGATATTGGCCGGCAGCGCGATGCCCGTTGCCTTGAAGACATTGCCCACCTGGCCCGAGACGTGGGTGCGGGTGGTTATGACCTTGCCGTCCTTTTCGATGGTGGCTTCCTGAAGGCGATCGAGATCGTTGAGGAGCGGCTGCC
>NZ_ALVC01000322.1:0-5754 GCF_000293195.2 Sphingomonas sp. LH128 | reverse complement strand
GCGCGGCAGGCGGCGACGGCTTCGTGGAAGAGAACCTGTGGACCGGCATCGGCCGCGCCCGGTCGGGCTGCGGCGCGGCGATCGTCGGCGATCCGGATCAGGTGCTGGCGAAGATCCGCGCCTATCAGGCCGAGGGCATCGATGCCTTCATCCTGTCGGGCTATCCGCATGCGGCGGAGGCGGATCTGTTCTCGCGGCATGTCCTGCCGCAGATCAACCACGCGCCGCTGGTGCTGTAAGATGCGTATCCTCCCTGTTGCGAAGCAATGGGGAGGTGGCAGCCCCAAGGGGCTGACGGAGGGGGCAGTCCACCCCCTCCACCACCTGCTACGCAGGCGGTCCCCCTCCCCATCGCTGTGCGACGGGGAGGATTTGGCTCAACTCAATGCCCGTCGGCGGCGCAGACCGCGATGCTGGTCAGGTTCAGGATACCGCGCGCGGTGACCCCCGGCGTCAGCACGTGGATCGGCTGCGACAGGCCCAGCAGCATCGGGCCGACGGTCGGCGAACTGGACGAGGCCGAGAGCGCCGTCAGCGTGATGTTCGCCGCATCGAGGTTCGGCATCACCAGCAGGTTCGCTGCGCCCTCGAAGCCCGAATCCGGCACCAGCTTCTCGCGCAGCGCCTGGCTGAGCGCGGCGTCGGCGTGCATTTCGCCGTCCACGCGCAGTTCCGGCGCGACCTTGCGCACCAACTGCGCCGCCGAGCGCATCTTGCGCGCGCTCGGGCTGTTCGACGAACCGAAGTTCGAGTGCGACAGCAGCGCCACCTTGGGATCGAGCCCGAAACGGCGCACCGCGTCGGCCGCCAGCACGGTCATCTCGGCGATCTGCTCGGGCGTCGGATCGGGCACCATGTGGGTGTCGGTCAGGAACAGCACGCCCGCATCGAGGATCAGGCCCGACAGCGCATAGACGCGCTTCACGTCGGGCGCGCGGTCGATGATGCGCAACACGTGCTCGATCTGGCCCCAGTACTCCGAGTTGCCGCCGACCAGCGCCGCATCGACCTTGCCGGTGCGCAGCAGCATCGCGGCGGTCACGGTCGGGCGGCGATAGGTGTGGCGCAGAACTTCGGCGGTGGGCACGCCCTTGCGGCTCGCGATGGCGCCATAGGCCGCGACGAGTTCGCCCATCAGTTCGTGGTCGGTCTCGGGATCGACGAGATCGACGTGCTCGCCAAGGCGGAACGACAGGCCGAGTTCGGGCAGCTTCTGCTCCAGAATCCGGCGGCGGCCCACCAGCGTCGGGCGCACCATGCCTTCGTCGAGCGCATCCTGCACCGCGCGCAGCACGCGTTCGTCCTCGCCCTCGCCGTAAGCGACGCGCTTCATCGCCCCGCGCGCGGCCTGGTAGACCGGCAGCATGAGCTGGCCCGAGCGGGTGTTCATGTTCGCCAGCGACCGCTTGTACTCGGCGATATCGAGCGTCTTGGTCGCGACGCCCGAATCCATCGCCGCCTTGGCGACGGCGCCGGCGATCTCGACGATCAGGCGCGGGTCGAACGGGGTGGGGATGATGTACTCGGGGCCGAACACCAGCTTGCGGCCGCCGTATGCCTGCGCAACGCTGTCATGCGCGGGCATGCGCGCCAGACCGGCGATGGCCTCGGCGGCGGCGGCCTTCATCGCCTCGTTGATCTGCGTCGCGCCCGCATCGAGCGCACCGCGGAAGATGTAGGGGAAGCACAGGACGTTGTTGACCTGGTTCGGATAGTCCGAACGGCCCGTGGCGATGATCGCATCGGGACGCACTTCGCGGGCGGCCTCAGGCCGGATTTCCGGCTCGGGGTTGGCGAGCGCGAAGATCAGCGGCTTGTCGCCCAGCAGCGGCAGCCACTCCGGCTTGAGCACGCCCGGCGCCGAGAGGCCGAGGAACACGGTGGCGCCCGGCAACACGTCGGGCAGCGAACGCGCGTTGGTATCGCGGGCATAGCGCGCCATGTTGGGCAACATGCCCTCGCGGCCGGAATGGATCACACCGTCCTTGTCGGTCAGCGTCACGTTCTCGATCGGCAGGCCCATCGAGACGAGAAGGTCGACGCAGGCCAGCGCCGCCGCGCCCGCGCCCGAAGTGACGAGCTTGGCATCGGCCAGCGTGCGGCCCTGCAGCACCAGCGCATTGCGCACGGCGGCGGCGACGACGATCGCGGTGCCGTGTTGGTCGTCATGGAACACCGGGATGTTCATGCGCTTCTTCAGCTCGGCCTCGATGTAGAAGCACTCGGGCGCCTTGATGTCTTCGAGGTTGATGCCGCCGAAGGTCGGCTCCAGCAGCGCCACCGCCTCGATGAACTTGTCGGCGTCGGTGGTGTCGACCTCGATGTCGAACACGTCGATGTCGGCGAACTTCTTGAACAGGACGGCCTTGCCTTCCATCACCGGCTTCGAGGCCAGCGCGCCGATCGCGCCAAGGCCGAGCACGGCGGTGCCGTTCGAGATCACCGCGACGAGGTTGCCGCGCGCGGTGTAGTCCAGCGCCTTGGCGGGATCTTCGGCGATTTCCATGCAGGGCACGGCGACGCCGGGCGAATAGGCCAGCGCGAGGTCGCGCTGGTTCACCATACGCTTGGTCGGTTCGATGGTCAGCTTGCCGGGCCGAGGCAGGCGGTGGTAATCAAGTGCGGCGCGGCGCAGCGTCTCGTCCATGTGTTCGTCCCGTGGTCAGTGGCCAAAGTCAGCGTGCGATCCCATCGTCGAGGCGATAGGATTCGCTGCTCCCACAACACGGTTCGGGCGCGCCTGTCGAGTGCCTAAGGCGCAAAATCGGGACGATCGACACACTTCGTCATGCCCAGCGGGCACGGACGGCCCTCGCACACCGGCTCGGTGGGGTGGTGCGCAAGGACCGTCCGCGATCCCGGCTCTCACCGGGACCAAGGGGTTAACGGGCGGGCTGTTCGCCGCCGACCGGGGTGGTTTCCTCCAGGCCGCCGCCCAGCGAGCGATATAGCTCCACCAGATTGCTGGCCTGCGTCAGCCGCGTGGTGACCAGCGCCTGCTCGGCCCCGTAGGCGGTGCGCTGCGCGTCGAGCGTGGTCAGGAACGAATCCACGCCCGAACGGAACCGCGCGTCGGACAGCTTCGCCGCCACGCCCGCAGCCTCGGCGCGTGTGGTCTGTGCACGGATCTGGTCGCCGATGCGACCACGCTGGGCAAGCGCGTCGGAGACTTCCTTGAACGCGGTCTGGACCGCCTTCTCGTAAGTCGCGACGGCCACCTTCTGCGACGCCTTGGCGTATTCGAGATTGCCCGAACGGCGGCCGAAGTCGAACAGCGGCAGCGAGGCGCTGGGCGAGCCGGTGTAGGTGTAGCTGCCGTCCTTGAACAGACCGCCGAGCGCCGTGCTCAGCGTGCCGAGCGTGCCGGTCAGCGAGATCGTCGGGAAGAACGCCGCACGGGCCGCGCCGATGTTGGCGTTCTCCGCGATCAACTGGTGTTCGGCCTGCAGCACGTCGGGGCGGCGCAGCAGGACTTCGGAGGACACGTCACCCGGCAGTGCGTCACGGGTCATCGGCTCGGTGCCGAAGCCGGTGGGGAGCTGTTCCGCCGCGACGGTGGTGCCGACCAGCAGGTTGAGCGCGTTCTGATCCCGCGCCACGCTGGTTTCCAGCGCGGCGATGTCGTTGACGGCACTCTGGTAGCTGGTCTCCGCCTGCCGCACTTCCAGTTCCGAGCCGGTGCCGATGCGGAACTGCGCGCGGGTGAGGTCCAGCGTCTTCTCGAACGCCTTCGCCGTCTCGCGCGAGAGGCGCAGCTGTTCGCTGTCCGAGGCCATCGTCAGCCAGGCATTGGCGATCTCGGCGATGAGGCTGATGCGTGTCGAACGCTGGGCTTCCTCGCTGGCGAAGTATTGCTCCTGCGCGGCGCGCGACAGGTTGCGGACACGGCCGAACAGGTCGAGTTCGAAAGCCGAAAGACCCACGGTCGCCTGATAGATCTCGATGTCCGAGCTGCCACCCGTACCACCGGCCGCGCCCGCGCCCATCAGGTTGTTGGTGTAAGTCGCGGTGCCGGTGGCATTGACCGTGGGCAACCGGTCGGCGCGCTGGACGCGGTACTGCGCCCGCGCCTGCTGGACGTTGCCCGCCGCGATCCGCAGATCTCGGTTGTTGGCAAGGCCCGCCTCGATGACCTGCCGCAGCCTGTCGTCGAGGAAGAAGTCCCGCCAGCCGATGCGCGATACGTCCTGCGCATCGGTCGGGGCGGCCGGATAGACGCCGCCTTGCGGCAGCGCCACCGGGACGGCGCCCGCCGGTCGCTCGTACTTGGGAGCAAGGTTGCACCCGGCGAGCAGCGTGGTGCCGGCGAGCAGGATGAGGATCGACTTTTTCATGTTCAGCTTTCCTGCGGTGCCGCGCCGTGGGCGCCGTCAGCGTGAGGCTCATCGTCGGTGTTCGTCGGCTTGCGGTCGGTCTGCCCGTGCTTGAACAGGCGAGCGACGACCACGAAGAACATCGGGACGAAGAAGATCGCGAAGATCGTGGCGGAGAGCATGCCGCCCACCACCGCGCGGCCGATGGCGTTCTGGCCGCCCGCGCCCGCGCCGGTCGAGACTGCCAGCGGCAGCACGCCGAAGACGAAGGCCAGCGAGGTCATCAGGATCGGACGAAGACGCAGCCTTGCCGCTTCCATCGCCGCGTCGAAGGCGTTCATGCCGGACTGTACGCGCTCCTCCGCGAACTCGACGATGAGGATCGCGTTCTTGGCCGAGACGCCGATCGTGGTGATCAGGCCGACCTGCAGGTAGATGTCGTTGCCGAGCCCCGTAAGCCAGGCGGCGAACAGCGCGCCGACGACGCCCAGCGGCACCACCAGCATGACCGCGATCGGCACCGACCAGCTCTCGTACAGAGCCGCAAGGCACAGGAATACGATCGCCAGCGACAATGCATAGAGCATCGGCGCCTGACCGCCCGAAAGGCGCTCCTCGTAGGACAGGCCGGTCCATTCGATGCCGGTGCCTGCGGGCAGCTTCTGCTGCATCTCCTCGATCGCCTGCATCGCGCCGCCGGTACTCAGGCCCTGGCCCGGCGCGCCCTGAAGCTGCATGGCGGGACGGCCATTGTAGCGCGTGAGAATCACCGGCGCCTTCTTCCACGACAGCTCGGAGAAAGCACTGAACGGCGCCATCTGGCCGCTGGTGCCTCGTACGTAGAGGTTCGAAAGAGCCTCTGGCGAAGAGCGATACTGCTGGTCCGCCTGGATATAGACGCGCTTGGTACGGCCACGGTCGAGGAAGTCGTTGACGTAGGAACCACCCCAGGCGGTGCCGATCTCGGAATTGATCGCGGCAAGGTCAAGGCCAAGCGCAGCCGCCTTGTCCTGGTCGATCTTGACGTCGAGCTGCGCCGCATCGTCGAGGCTGACCGGACGGACCTGCGCCACGCGCTTGTCCTGCGACGCCATGCCGAGCAGCTGGTTGCGCGCTGCCAGCAGCTTGTCGTGACCCATGTTGGTCTCGTCGACCAGCCACATGTCGAAGCCGGTGGCGTTGCCCAGTTCCTGCACCGCAGGCGGGGTCAGCGCGAAGATCATCGCGTCACGGTACTTGGAGAAAGCCCCCATCGCGCGCCCGACGATCGCCGGTGCGCGGTTCTCCGCCCCGCCTCTATCCTTCCAGTCACGCAGCATCACGAAGGCCATGCCTGCATTCTGGCCCTGACCGGAGAAGGAGAAACCGTTGATCGTGAACACCGATACGACGTTCGCCTTCTCATCCTCGAGGAAGTGCTTGTTGACGAGGTCGAGGCCCT
>NZ_ALVC01000321.1:0-1725 GCF_000293195.2 Sphingomonas sp. LH128 | reverse complement strand
CCACCCCCAACCCCTCCCGCTTGCGGGAGGGGAGCGAGACTTGGGCCGCAGGCCCTAGTCGCAGCGGGGTGGGCAGCGCCGCACACAGCCCACACACATCCACAGCTTGTGGATTAATATCCCTCCCCGCCTGACTTGTTCGCGCAGCGCTGCCGGAGCATTGTCCGGCGCTTATGGTCCAGCCTGTTGCCCTTGCCCGTACCGATGGTGCGGAAGTCCGAACCCTGCCCGCGAACGTCGAGGCGGAAGCCGCGTTCCTCGGCGCGGTCCTCATCGACAACCGCGTGATCGAGGAACTGCAGACCCCGCTCACCCCGCTCCATTTCTTCGAGCCCGTCCACGGCCGCCTCTACGAGCGCATCCTGCAGCTGCTAGACCGCAAGGCGGTGGTCACGCCGGTCACCCTGCGCCCCTATTTCGAGGCCGACGAATCGCTGAAGGCGCTGGGCGGCGTCGCCTATCTCGCCCGGCTTACGGCAGACGGCCAGGGCCTGCTCGCCCCGCGTGAGCTGGCCGAGCAGATCTACGACCTTGCCCTGCTGCGCGAACTGATCTCGGTCGGCCGCAATCTGGTCGAGAGCGCGATGGATACCTCCGAATCGGTCGAGCCGATGGAGCAGATCGAGCACGCCGAAGCCGCGCTCTACAAAGTGGCCGAAGGCGCCGCGACGCAGAACGAGGCCAAGAGCTTCGGCTCCGCCACCCGCGTCGCGATCCAGGCGATCGAAAAGGCGTTCAATTCGGGCGGCCACATCTCGGGCAAGACCACCGGCCTCACCTCGGTCAACCAGAAGATCGGTGGCCTTCACGATTCCGACCTTATCATCCTTGCCGGACGTCCCGGCATGGGGAAGACCTCGCTGGTCACCAACATCGCCTTCAACACCGCGCAGCGCTACGTCGACGACACCGTGCGCGACGGCATGCCACACGAGAAGTCGGTGGGCGCGCCGGTGGCTTTCTTCAGCCTCGAAATGAGCGCCGACCAGCTAGCGACACGTATTCTGGCCGAGCAGTCCAACATCAGCTCCGAAGCGCTGCGCATGGGCAAGATCAGCCGCGAGGACTTCCAGTCGCTGTCTTTCGCCAGCCAGCGCCTTGCCGAACTGCCGCTCTACATCGATGACAGCCCTGGCCTGACGATCGCCGGCCTGCGCACCCGCGCCCGGCGCCTCAAGCGCCGCCACAACATTGGCCTCGTCATCATCGACTACCTGCAGCTGCTGTCCGGGTCGGGCCGCGCCAACGACAACCGCGTGAACGAAATCTCCGAGATTTCGCGCGGCCTCAAGACGCTGGCCAAGGAACTGGGCGTTCCGGTGATCGCGCTCTCGCAGCTCTCCCGTGCGGTGGAACAGCGTGACGACAAACGCCCGATGCTGTCCGACCTTCGCGAATCGGGCTCGATCGAGCAGGACGCCGACATGGTCTGGTTCGTCTACCGCGAAGACTACTACGTGAAGGCGACCGAGCCCAAGTTCCCCAGCGACACCGACGGCGTCGATGTCAAGGACAAGTGGGAGACCTGGCGCGCCAAGATGGAGGAGGTCACCGGCCTCTCCGAACTGATCATCGCCAAGCAGCGCCACGGCGCCACCGGCAAGGTCCGCCTGCGCTTCGAAGCACGCATCACCAAGTTCTCCGACCTCGCCCCCGACGACATGCGCGCCGCATTCGAAAGCGACTGATCGCGCAAATCCTCCCTGCCGCGCAGCGATGGGGAGG
>NZ_ALVC01000320.1:0-3908 GCF_000293195.2 Sphingomonas sp. LH128 | reverse complement strand
CAGCCGCTTCTGAAACGACTTTGGCTGCGTGCCAAACTTAAGATGATTGTAGAGAATACGTTCTTTCTCTGGAACTGTTAGCTTCTCAACATCGACCACGACCCTCCCATCCATCAAAGGCGGAAATGCTGAATTCTTGAGGTCTGCTTGAGCTTGTCGCCAGATGTAGCTGCGCGACGTTAAAATGAAGCGGTTTTTGCGCTTAATCGCGGCCTTCATCGTCTGGAATACCTTGTTCCAGCGATCCATCAACTCGGGTGTATACTGTATTGATCCGAAGCCGTCATCGATCCAAAATAGGCGGTTTGGAATGTCTGGTTTCCAGGTCGTGACAAACTCTTCGGGGTTGCGGACATAGATGACGTCACACTTATCTTCATCGGTCGCGGCGACCGATAATGCAGCTGCGATTGTCGATTTGCCGACCGCCGGATCCCCAAGAAGCAAAACAAAACGATGTTCGTCGAGCGCGCGAACGGCCCCACGGTGCGCGTTCGTAGGGACATAGCAGGCTAAATCGTCGCCCATCGAATCGATGATCGCTTCTGCCTGATCACGCGCATTCTTATCGGCGATCCAACTCAGATCGCCCAAGCCGTAAATGCGCGGAACCATGGCGCGCACGCGTGTATGCTCGAGGATTTTGGCTACTATCCAGTCGCGGCCATGGACATAGGGCTGGACAACTCCGCATTCTTTGAGGGCGGCAACGATCTTCTTGCGATCAGCCTCGCTCACAACAGCGTTTGTCATCAAAATGTAGCCGTCCGCGCGCTTGGTAGCGATGAGATTCTTAATTGAGGCCAGCTCGGAACTGAGACTTGCGACTGTCAGCTTTCTATTGGCGTTTGAAAAATGTTTCGACTGAAGCGTCGTTTCACGCTGGTCATCGGACTTGAGTGCCTCATCAGGAACGCCGTAGAAAAAGCCATCACGCCCCTCATCGGAAGATTTGGCGACGCGAGAAACTGCGCGCGCATATTCGGACTCTGCAATGCTGACTGCCAGATCTTGGAAAGCCTGCCATCCGATCGTGTGAAGCGCAAAATCTTTGTTCGGCCCTTGGAAGATAGCAGCAGGCATGAAAAACTCCCCCGATTCCAACCCTATACATCTCCTGACATCCAAGGTCATTCCTTAAAAAGGTTGCTTTGATCTGTAGTCGACCGAGTTGTAATCGACTGCGACCATCCAGATTGGGCCGCACGATGATTTCGAAAGCGGATGAGGTGGATGACTCCCGCTTACGGCATCTAAGTGCCAAGATGAGTTTGCTGTCATGCAACCCAAGCAAGGAGCCACCCGCCATCGAAAACGTCCGCGGGCTGCGTCCGGGAACGGCAGCTTTCTCTGATTGGCTGCTCCAAAGCTGACTGTCGCGAATGTCGAAGGGTTTCGGGCGCCGGCAGGCGTACGCAAACCCGGACATGTACGACCCGCGGATCGGCAAGAAATGCGCTATGGGGATTTCAGTTTCGGCGCCGTCTGGAGCCTGATGTGCTTCGTTGCTGACGCAGACATGGGTTGGCCATAAGCCCGCCGCCGTCATGGTCGGCGATACCGATGGAGCATCGTCGGACCCGCAGCAGGCGTTCTTGCACCATGAAGATGGCGATAGGCGCGACGAAGGCCCGGTCCCGCAAGCGAAGTGTTGCGGGAGGAATGACGGTCAGGCCATGCCGCGTCATGATGCGGTTTCCCGGGTAAGCAAGAGCATTTCCGGTGGGGCACGCGGTTGCCGCCAGCGTTCGAAGGTCTCGAGGATGATCATGGGGCCGCCGCAGCACGGGCATGTCGGGCGCAGGTCCCCCGGCTTTTCGGTGTCGGACGCTTCAGGTTCGGCTGCGCAGTGGAGCAGGTCGCGGGCAAGCGCGAGGCTGGCCTGGCGACGAGAGCTTGCCAGTAGGCCGTAATGCCGGATGCGATGGAAGCCGCGCGGTAGGACATGGATCAGGAACCGCCGAATGAACTCGTCGGCGGGGATCGTCATGATGCGCTGGCGATCCGCCCCATCCCGGCGGTAATCCTTGTAGCGCAAGGTCACGTCAACACCATCGAAGGCCAGGATCCGCCGGTTCGATATGGCGACCCGATGCGTATAGCGCGACAGATAGGCCAGTACCGCTTCGGGGCCGGCAAACGGCGGCTTGGCATAGACCACCCAGCGCTTCTTACGGACCGGAGCGATATGACGCAGGAACGCGCGGCGTTCGCTCAGTGGCGCGAGCGATCCGAAGAAGGAGAGCTTGCCGCTATCGTAGAACTGGATCAGCCGGGTCAGGAACAGCCGGCGGAACAGCTTGCCCAGGACACGGACGGGCAGGAGGAAGGCGGGACGCGAGGATATCCATCGCGTCCCGTCCGGGGTGATGCCGCCGCCCGGCATGACCATGTGCACATGCGGATGGTGCGTCATCGACGACCCCCATGTGTGCAGCACGGCGGTGATACCGATGCGCGCGCCGAGGTGCCTGGGATCCGCCGCGATCGTCAGCATGGTCTCGGACGCCGCGCGGAACAGCAGGTCGTAAAGCAGCGCCTTGTTGTGGAAGGCGATCCCGGCGATCTGCGCTGGCAGCGTGAAGACGATGTGGAAGTAGCCCACCGGTAACAGATCGGCCTCGCGTTCCGCCAGCCAGGTACGCGCCGCCGCACCCTGGCACTTGGGGCAGTGCCGGTTGCGGCAACTGTTATAGGCAATCCGCCAATGCCCGCAATCCTCGCAGGCCTCGACATGACCGCCCAGGGCAGCAGTGCGACAGTTCTCGATCGCCGTCATGACCTTGAGCTGTGTCAGGCTCAGATGTCCGGAGTGGGCCGCTCGATAGACCGGCCCAGCAGCGCGGAAGATGTCGGCGACCTCATGGTCGGCGCGCACTCCTCAACCGTCAGGTGATACCTGCGATCGAGGAGCCGGAAGCACGGCTAGCTTGTCGAGCGGACTGACCACGTTCCTCAAGGTGCGGGTTGCCACCTGGGTGTAGAGCGCCGTGGTGTTCAACTTCGCGTGCCCGAGCAAAGCCTGGATGATGCGGATGTCGATCCCATCTTCGAGTAGATGCGTGGCAAAGCTGTGGCGCAAGGTATGGGGTCCGACCCGCTTCGTGATGCCGGCAGCGCGTGCTGCCTCGGCCGCGATGCGATGTATCTGTCGATAGCAGATGGGCTTGAGATAATGCTGCCCCGGGAACAGCCAGCCATCGCGGTGCATGACGCCCTGATCTCGTCCCTCCTTCCACCATGCGCGCAGAAGATGCAGCAGGTCCTTCGGGAGCATGGCGTTGCGATGCCCGCCACCCTTGCCGCACTCCACCCGGAGCAGCATGCGCTCGCCATCGACATCGCTGACCCTGAGCTTGGACACTTCCGATGCGCGCAGGCCTGCGCCATAGGCGACAGACAGGATGGCCTGATGCTTGAGGCTGGTCGTCGCGCCCAGCATTCGCGTCACCTCCTCGCGGCTGAGCACCGTGGGCAGGGACCGGGGATGCTTTACCCGGTAGAGCTTGCGGGTCAGGTCCGGCCGATCAATCGTATGGGTATAGAAGAAGCGTAGTGCCGACACGATGCTGTTCAGCGTCGGCCCGCCGAGCCCCGCCTCGCGCTGGTCGAGCTGGAATTGGCGCAGGTCTTCACCCGTCGCGGTATCGGGAGGGCGGCCCAGCCAGGTGGCGAACCTCGCCACATCCCGCAGATAGTTGCGCTGCGTGGCGCGCGACAAATGGCGCAGGTCCATGTCTTCGGCCATGCGCTCGCGCAACGTCCGGACGGGCATCATAACGGTGGTGGTATTCATCGTTCGACTCCTCGGTTGAAGGAGTCGATAGTCGGCCGTGAACAATGCGATGTTCGTTTCGGCGACGGGTAGATTGCGTCCGATGTGCCGTGAGGGGTTTATCGAACTGGTA
>NZ_ALVC01000319.1:0-5906 GCF_000293195.2 Sphingomonas sp. LH128 | reverse complement strand
ACGGCCAACTATCGTCAGGGCATCCGAACGAGAGTTGGGCTTTTCACGGCCAGCGGTCCCAGCTTTCGCTGGGATGACGGGGTTTGTTTGAGGCGTTGATGCGTACCGGCGAGGGAATCAATCCCCCGCCACGGTCATCCCGTCCACGCGCAGCGTCGGCACGTTGATCGCGCGGTGCCATTCGAGGTCGTTCGCCGCCGTCAGCTGCGCGAACATGCGCAGCAGGTTGCCCGCCACGGTGAACTCCGCCACCGGCCCGGCCAACTCGCCATC
The DNA here is from genome assembly GCF_000293195.2 of Sphingomonas sp. LH128. Lineage (NCBI taxonomy): Bacteria > Pseudomonadati > Pseudomonadota > Alphaproteobacteria > Sphingomonadales > Sphingomonadaceae > Sphingomonas > Sphingomonas sp. LH128. The sequence continues at coordinate 5,633 of NZ_ALVC01000319.1, read as the reverse complement.
GACGATGCGGAAGCCCGCGGCGCCGCGGCTGTAGTCGCCGGTGACGCCGTTGACGCCCTGGCCGATCAATTCGGTCACGTAGACCCCGTCCTTCACGTCCGCCATCAGTTCTTTGGGCGACAGCGTCCCCGCCGCGAGGTGGACGTTGCCGGTCGATACGCCCGGCGCGCCGCCGCCGTTGCGCGCGGCGTGGCCGGTCGGCGCAAGGTTCAACTGCCGCGCCGAGGCCGAATCGAGCAGCCAGCCGGTCAGGCGCCCGTCCTCGACCACATTGCGCGCCGAGGTGGCGAGGCCCTCGCCATCGAACGGGCGCGAGCGCAGGCCGCGCGGGGTGTGCGGATCGTCGGCGATCAGGATGCCGGGGGCGAAGATCTGTTCGCCCAGCTTTTCCAGCAGGAAGCTGGAGCGGCGCGTGATGGCGCTGCCGGTGATCGCGCCGAGCAGGTGGCCGACCAGCGAACTGGACACGCGCGGGTCGAAGATCACCGGCATGGCGCCGCTCTTGAGCTTGCCGGAGCCGAGCTTGGCGACGGTGCGCTCCCCGGCAAGGCGGCCGATTTCGGCGGGGGAGGGCAGGTCTGCATGGTGGTGCGTGCTGCGCCAGGCGTTGTCGCGCTGCTTGTCCGAGCCGTCGCCGCCGACGACCGAAGCGCTCAGCGAATGGCTGGTCGAGCCGTAGGCGCCGGAAAAGCCGTGGCTGGTGGCGAGCGCGAAGACGCCGTGCCCGAAGCTGGCGGTGCCGCCGTCGGAATTGGTGATGCCGGATACCGCGCGTGCAGCGTCCTCGGCCTCCAGCGCGGCTTCGCGCAGGGCCTCGGGGCTGGGCTCGTGCGCGTCGATCAGGTCGAGGTCGGGCCAGGGGCCGCGCGTCAGCACGTCCTCGGGGGCGAGGCCGGCATAAGCGTCCTCGGGCGCGGCGCGGGCCATGTCGATGGCGCGGGCGGCCAGTTCGTCGAGCGCGGCAGGGGAGAGGTCGGACGAGCCGATGCTGGCCGAGCGCTTGCCCACGAAGACGCGCAGCGCGATGTGCTCGCTTTCGGAGCGTTCGACGTCCTCCAGCTTGCCGAGGCGGACCTGGATGCCTTCGGAGGAACTGGCGCCATAGACCGCGTCGGCGGTCTCGGCCCCGGCGCGGCGGGCGCGCTCCACGAGGTCAAGCGCGCGGTCCCTTGCCTGATCCGGACTGAGCATGACCTGTAAAACTCCCGATAAAAAGCCGAACTTGCGGCCTTGCCCTAGTCGCGGTGCAGGCGAAGGGCAAACGGGAGTTGCGATCAGGCGAAGAGGAGGGCCAGTCCCTTGAACAGTGCGGTGAGGGCGAAAGGCAGGCCGATCGCCAGAAGCCACAGCGCCAGCCGGTCACGCCGGTAATAAGGCGCGAGGGCCGGGTCGTGCGCCTGTTCGTCGGTCAGCCCGTTCCAGCGCGCTTCGAAGCGGCGGCACGCCGGGATGATCGCGACAACGAGGATCACCAGCGCGAAGTACGGCAACAGCGAGCCGCCATGCGCCTTGAGCGCGCCGATGGTAACGAAGATCTGCAGCGCCGTGTAGACCAGCAGCGCATAAGCGATGTGGTCGCTCATCTTGCGGCGCCAGTCGCTGACCTGAGCGCCTGCAATTGGCGAATCCGTCACCGGTCCGCCGTATGATCCCGAGTGCGACTGCTCGGGGTGGGAACTGGAACCTCGCACCGGCTGGTGCGCTGCATGGTCCGTCATCCTGTCCATAAGGGCGATTCTCCTCGACCTCTTGATGCTGAGTACATCACCGAAAGGCGTTCATGACAAGTTCAGTTCCAGATTCCGCAAGTGCGAAGGGCTCCGCAGTCCGATTTCCCCCGAGTCATGCACGAATCCTGCCAGTCGCGTCGCCTAAGCGGAAATGCCGTCTTGCGGGGGCGTGCCTGCCTGCGGTAAGTGCCCGGCGATGACGGCAGAATTTCAGCAGGATCACGGCCCCGCAGCCACCGACTCCGCACTTCTGGCGGAGCGTGGCGGGCTGGAGGTCATCTCGATCGCCAAGAGCTACGACAAGCGCGCGGTGCTCACCGACATTTCGCTTTCGGTCGCGAAGGGCGAAGTGCTGGGCCTGCTCGGGCCGAACGGCGCGGGTAAGACGACGTGCTTCTACTCGATCATGGGGCTGGTCCGGCCCGACTCCGGGCGTATCCTGATGGACGGGGTCGATGTGACCCGCCTGCCGATGTACCGCCGTGCGATCCTGGGTCTGGGCTATCTGCCGCAGGAAACCTCGATCTTCCGGGGCATGACGGTGGAGCAGAACATCAGCGCGGTGCTCGAACTGAACGAGCCCGACCGCGATGTGCGGCAGGCCGAGCTTGACCGCCTGCTCGTCGAATTCGGCCTGACCCGCCTGCGCACCAGCCCGGCGATGGCGCTCTCGGGCGGTGAACGCCGCCGCTGCGAAATTGCGCGCGCGCTGGCCGCCAAGCCCTCGATCATGCTGCTGGACGAGCCGTTCGCGGGCATCGACCCGCTGTCGATCTCGGACATCCGCGACCTCGTGCGCGATCTCAAGACGCGCGGCATCGGCGTGCTGATCACCGACCACAACGTGCGCGAGACCCTCGACATCGTCGACCGCGCCTGCATCATCTACGGCGGCCAGGTGCTCTTCGCCGGCAGCCCGGAAGCGCTGGTGGCGGACGAGAACGTGCGGCGCCTTTATCTGGGCGAAGGCTTCACGTTGTGATTCTTCGGCGTGCCGGGGCCAATCGTGGTGCAGGTGCTTCGACAAGCTCAGCACGAGCGGGGGTGGGGGTGGATTTCCTTTTCCCGCCCATCCTGAGCTTGCCGAAGGATCACAGCACGGACCTCTGATCGATGGCGCTGGGGCCGCGCCTCGATCTCAGGCAGAGCCAGTCGCTGGTCATGACGCCGCAGCTTCAGCAGGCGATCAAGCTGCTGGCGCTGTCCAACCTCGAGATCGAGACTTTCATCGGAGAGGCGCTCGACGCCAACCCGCTTCTTGACGTGGGCGCCCAGGGGCCTGCCGCCGAGACCGTGGAGGCACCCGCCGAGGCGCGTGTCACGGCGCTGGAGACGTCCGGCGTGGATCGCCTGATCGGCGAGGGCCGCGCTGCCGACGATCGCCCGCTCGACATCGATACCGGCGCTCTCGACCGTGATCGCGACACCGGCGACGGCGCCGTCCGCGACGAGACATGGGGCGCGGACCTGCGGCTCAGCGGAGCATCGGGCGGCGAGGAAGGCCCCGGCATCGACGAACGCGCGGCCCTCGGCGGCACGCTGGCCGAACACCTCGAAGCGCAAGTCGGCGCGGTCGCGCGCGATCCCTTCACCGAGGGCGTCGCGCGCTACATCATCGGCCAGCTCGACGAGGCGGGCTACCTGCCGGTGAGCCTGTCCGAACTTGCGGGCGACCTCGGCGTCGATCCCGGCGAGATGGAGGAAGGGCTGGCGCTGGTCCAGGCGCTCGACCCCACCGGCGTCGGTGCGCGCAGCCTGTCCGAATGCATTGCCCTGCAGGCGCGCGAGGCGGATCGCTACGACCCGCTCATGGCCAAGATGATCGACAATCTCGACCTTCTGGCCAAGGGCGAATTGCCCCGCCTCAAGCGCATCTGCGGAGTCGACGACGAGGATTTCGCCGACATGCTCGCCGAACTGCGCAGCTACGACCCCAAGCCAGGCCTGCGCTTCGGCGGCGAGCCGAGCGGCGCGGTGACGCCCGATATTCTGGTGACGGCGCGCAGCGACGGCGGCTGGGACATCGCGCTCAACCAGGCGACGCTGCCGCGGCTGATCGTCAATCGCGGCTACTACGTGGAAATGAAAGGCGAGTGCGACGACAAGGCGTCGCGCGCGTGGCTGTCGGACAAGCTGGCGGATGCGAACTGGCTGATCAAGGCGCTCGACCAGCGGCAGAAGACCATCCTCAAGGTTGCGGCCGAACTTGTGAAGCAGCAGGACGGCTTCTTCCGCAAGGGTGTCGCGCACCTCCGACCGCTGACCCTGCGCGCGGTGGCGGAAGCGATCGGCATGCACGAATCGACCGTCAGCCGCGTGACCTCGAACAAGTTCCTCAATTGCCCGCGTGGGACTTACGAGCTGAAGTACTTCTTCAGTTCGGGCGTCGCCTCGGCGGACGGCGAGGGCGGGGCCTCGGCCGAGGCGGTCAAGGCGGCGATCCGCCAACTCATCGATGCCGAGGATGCGAAGGCGATCCTGTCCGACGACGCGCTGGTGGACCTGCTGAAGGGCAAGGGCTTCGAACTCGCCCGGCGTACCGTCGCCAAGTACCGCGAGGCGATCGGGCTCGGCAGTTCGGTGCAGCGTCGCCGCCAGAAGGCACTCGCAGGCGCGCGTTGATTTCGCGCGCTATTGCAATGCAGCGCATGCTAACCACTCTGATCATGTGGGCGCCCTGTTAAATACTTGGCATGTTTAGTAAAAAGTAATTTGCAAGAATTATGACTGTGTTATCTTCTCGCTGACCGGTGCCGTACCTGCGGTGAACGGCAGGATACGGGCCGCTGTTGAGGAGAAGCCCATGTCTTATGTCGACGGGAATTCCGGAAGTACACGCAAGGCCCTGACTGGTGGTGCCGTCGTCCTGATCCAGGGCGGTCTGGCACTGGCGCTGATCAACGGTTTCGCGGTGACCTTCTTCGAGAAGGAGAAGCCGCCGCACCTTGCCAGCGAGTTCTTCCCCACCAAGCCTGTCACCCCGGACCTGCCGCCACCTCCGACCGCAGAGCCGGACCAGAAGCTGGTGCGCGACACGCCGATCAGCGCGCCGCTGCCGCGCTTGGACATCACGCCCAAGGCTGCGATCACCGGCGTCACCGTCGATCCGATGCCGGTAAGCGGCGCCACCGAGTTCAGCAGCGACTTCGTGCTGCCCTCCACCGCGCCGAGCGAACCGGCGGCCCGTTTCACGCCCAAGGTCGCCCGGCCGCGTGGAAATGTCGCGGGCTGGGTCACCACTGCCGACTACCCGACCGCCGACATTCGCGCAGGGAATACCGGGACGGTGCGCTTCCGCCTCGCCATCGATGCCGATGGCCGCGTGTCGGGCTGTACGGTCACGCAGTCGAGCGGCTTTCCCGGCCTCGATGCGGCGACCTGCCGCAACGTGACCCGGCGCGCCCGCTTCGATGCGGCGAGCGATGCCACCGGCGGCAGGGCTGCAGGGACTTACGACGGGACCATCCGCTGGGTGATCCCGAACGACTGAAGCGCCCTTGGCGGCCTTCGGGTCGCCCGGCCGGGGTGTGGCTCGTTCCGCCAACCAGAGCCCGCTCCGGCCGTCAATTATGGCGGGAACTTGTGGGGCGGACGCGGGTTTAGTGATTGTGTCCCCGGTCAAGGGCGGTCTTCAGGGGCCGCCCTTCCATTTTTTGGGGCCGCTTATCCTCCCTGTCGCGCAGCGATGGGGAGGTGGCAGCCCGCAGGGCTGACGGAGGGGTTCCTCCCCCTCCACCACTCGCTACGCGAGCGGTCCCCCTCCCCATTGCTTCGCAACAGGGAGGATACACAAGATGTGCAACGGGGCGCTTACGGCTCGCCCGCTTTCCTACAGACCGCCCGCTCCGATAGATTACTCCCACGTCCCGCCCGAACCTCCACGGCCGCACAAGGTTACACCGC
>NZ_ALVC01000318.1:0-3821 GCF_000293195.2 Sphingomonas sp. LH128 | reverse complement strand
GGTTCAGTTTCAACCGCCGCCGCTGCCCGTCCAGAAGGTAGCGCCGCAACGCCCGCTGCAGCAGATCCAGCCGCATATGGGCCTGCACTGCCGCTCCTTGTGGATCCTTGTCGCGCATTGTCGCCCAGCTGCTCTCGATCTGCCCCACCCGCTCGACCACCAGCGCGCTGTAGAGCCGGTGCGGCCCGCGATGCAGCGGCAGGCCCATGCGTAGCGCGGCGGGCTCGTCACAAGGCAGCAGCAACCCGTTCTCGCGAAAGTCCTCGAACCGATGGCGGTGCCCGCCGATGCTCTCCAGCATCCGCGCGAACGCCGCCTGCCCAAGCAGTTGCCGCGGCAGCAGGTGGTGACGCTGCAGGCCGGAATCGTAGCCAGGTGCGTCGCTTCGATTGACGGCGCGGAAGGAGAGGTATCGCCTGAGTGCGCTCAGCCCTCGTCCTCACGCCATACCAGCACGAGTTTGCCCACCTGCGACGGCTCGACGAGTAGCGCCTGCCCGCCGGCATCGATCCGCATAGGCTCGGCAATGCAGCCCCGGCGGACAAGTTGGTCGATCACCCGGACCGCAAGTTTTCCGGTATCGGCCGCCGTTTCGTCAGGACGTCCTTCAAGCTGCATTTCCTGCCCGGTGAAATGTGCAAGCCCCCGGCTTACGAGGCTGCCGTCCTCGGCGGTAAGCAGCGCCGTCAGACCAAGCGCCGGGAAAGCCCCGCCGCCAAGCCAGTTGAGCACCGTGCGGCAGAAATAGCGGGGCTCCATCCATGTCTGCGCAGGCCCCCAGCCGACCGCGCGGACCGGAAGATCGAGCACGAGGTTCGCCGCCAGTCCCATCATCGTGCGCAGAACGGGCTGCAGACCTGCACCAGAGATGATGTGCCCCGATGGAACCAGTTCGATGCACTCGCCCCTGCTCGGCACGGCATCGTCAGCGAACCCGAACCGCTGCTGCGCCTCGATCATCCGCCCCGGAGCCCCCGGATCGAGCCCGACGAGGTCGAAAGTCAGGCCGCTGGCCAACAGTTCCAGCCATCCCGCCTCCGGCGCTGGACGATGGCTGATGCTGGCAGGCAAGCCGGAAGCGGCCGATGCCTCCATAAGCCGCGCCACGGCATCCGCATCGGGCCGCGCGCCGGGATCGAAGAGCAGGCACAGCCCTGCGGTGCTGTCTGCTCGCTGCGGCATCGGGCGAATAGGCATCATTTCCAGCGTAGCGTCGAGTCCATTCGGCACTGTGCAGCCCTTCCTCAGAAAATCCCCAGTTGCAGCCCTTCAGCCATCGCAGCGCCGAGATCGCGACAAGCATCCAGTTGCGCCTGCGGCACATGTTTTTCGGCCAGTATCGCCTCGGGCGTCTGCGCATCGAGGTTGACGATGAGCGGCTCCGCGACCCGCCGCAGACGCCAGCCGGTGACGATACGATCGATCTGTGCCTGCGCTCCGCGGCCGTCAGACCCGGCCGCGATCGCCGTGGCATAAGGCCTGCCCTCGACCCGGCCCAGCAGCGGATAATAGCAGCGGTCGAACATCTCCTTCATCAAGCCCGTCATCGAACCCAGGTTCTCCGGACAGACGAAGACATAGCCGGAAGCCGCAAGCAAGTCCTCGGCAGATACATCAGAAACGGTGATCAGGCGCGCATCGTCGCCCGCGCCAAGATGCAGCGCCTCGGCCATGGCGCGCGCTGCGCCGGTACGACTGTGCCAGAGTATAGCGAGCAGAGAATCAACAGCCCTTGTTTCCTTTCCTCATCATAGCCCGAAGCCCGCCTTGCATGCCACCCAGGCCCGAAATGCGGGGATCGACATAGGCCCGCCACTTCCCGTCGAACGACGCCTGCGGTAACGCGGACCTCATGGAATCACGATCCGCCTGTGTCTTCGGGATCGACCGCTCGCTGACCGGCAAGGCCTGGCACTGGCGCGGCGGCAATATGGACCTCTCCGATGACCTCGGCAGAGGCCCGGCCGGTCTCGAAGACGATATCGTCACTCAGATCCTGCTCTCGCGCGGCGTCGCTCGCGAGGATCTGGAGCGCCATCGCAATCCCAGCCTTCGCGCCTTCCTGCCCGACCCCTCGGCATTCCGCGACATGGACGCGGCAGCCGAGCGGCTCGCCCAGGCGGTGCTGACGGGCGAGACCGTGACGGTATACGGTGATTACGACGTCGACGGCGCAACGAGCGCGGCGCTGCTGATCCTCTTGATGCGAGCCCTCGGCCATCCCGCTCGCTACTATATCCCGGACCGCCTGCTCGAAGGCTATGGTCCTTCCGGCGAGGCGCTGGTGCGCATCGCGGGCGAAGGTTCCAGCCTGATCGTCACCGTGGACTGCGGCGCGATGGCGCACGAAGCGCTCGACATGGCGCACGAAGCGGGTGTCGACGTCATCGTAGTCGACCACCACAAGTGCTCGCCCGTACTGCCACGTGCCACTGCGCTGGTGAACCCCAACCGCCTCGACGAGGACGACCTGGCCGCTTCCCACGGCCACCTCGCGGCCGTCGGCGTCGCTTTTCTCCTGGCCGTCGCGACCGTGCGCACGCTGCGCAAACGCGGGTTCTTCGAAAATCGCCGCGAACCGGACCTGTTCGCCCTGCTCGACCTCGTGGCACTCGGAACTGTAGCGGATGTCGCCGCCCTTCACGGCCTGAACCGTGCATTGGTGGCACAGGGTCTCAAGGTGATGGCCAAGCGCGACAACATCGGCATGTCGGCACTCATCGACGCCAGCCGCCTCGGCCGGGCACCAACGTGCAGCGACCTCGGTTTCGCGCTCGGCCCGCGCATCAATGCCGGCGGGCGTGTTGGCGAATCGACCCTCGGCGTTCGCCTCCTCACCACGACCGATGCCGACGAGGCACGCGATATCGCCGCGCAGTTGTCCCGCCTGAACGACGAACGCCGCGCTATTGAACAGGCTGTACAGGAAATGGCCGAAGCGCAGATCGATCGACAGCACAACCGCTCCGTCGTCGTCTGTGCGGGCGACGGCTGGCACCCGGGTGTCATCGGCATCGTCGCGGGACGCATCAAGGAGAAAACCGGCAAGCCGGCTCTCGTCATCGCGCTGGGGGCGGACGATGCGGGTAACGGCAAGGGCTCCGGCCGCTCGATCCCCGGCGTGGACCTGGGCGCCGCGATCATCGCCGCGCGCGAGGCCGGCTTCCTGGAGGCCGGCGGCGGGCACGCCATGGCCTGCGGCCTCACCATTGCGCCGGATAAGCTGGATGCCCTGTCGGAATGGCTGGACGAACACCTTGCCGCCGATGTCTCCCGCGCGAGCGCCAATCGCAGCGTACTGCTCGATCTGGCTCTTTCCCCCGGCGGCCTCGTACCCTCGCTCGTGGAGACGCTGGAGAGCGCCGGGCCTTACGGCATGGGCTGGCCCGGCCCGCGCGTGGCGGTCGGCCCCGTCCGCATCGTCAAGGCGGACGTCGTCGGAGCCGACCACTTGCGCCTGATCGTTTCCGGACCCGACGGCGGACGGTTCAAGGCCATGGCCTTCCGCAGCGCCGAAACCGAGATGGGCCAAGCCCTTCTGCACGCTGCACAAGGCCGCAAGCTGTGGCTGGCCGGGCGTGCGAAGATCGACGATTGGGGCAGCCGCCCGGCGGCGGAACTGCACCTTGATGACGCGGCTTTCTGCGACTGAAACGAAAGGTTCAAAAAAGTTTCCAGATAAGGGTTGACCACCCTTGGACCCACCGTTAGAGGGCCGGTCCTGCCTCCGGCGCAACCCGGTTTGGCCCCTTCGTCTAGCGGTCTAGGACGCGGCCCTTTCACGGCTGAAACACGGGTTCGATTCCCGTAGGGGTCACCAT
>NZ_ALVC01000317.1:0-5497 GCF_000293195.2 Sphingomonas sp. LH128 | reverse complement strand
CGGCCTATGCCACGATCAAGGGATTCGAAGTCATGCGAGCCCTGCGCAAAGGACAGGCTCGCCCCTGGTGCCTGCAGCCCGGCATCAGGGGCGAGGTGCGCCTTGTGGAGAGAGCTTTTGGCATTGGGCCCTCGGCGCTGACGGAGGCCATGGGCATGCTCAACCACCATTTCGCAGCAGCCGCCTGATCGGCGCAGAGCGACAGCCTACCTCTGACTGCCGCCAATCTTTGCAACAGAGCCCATCGAACTACCCCAGCGAACTTGAACTGGTATTCCCGGAGAGTTTGACGGTTGGAGTTTCCCCCTTTCATCCCCTCGAGATAATGGTGCTCCGACAGGCATGGGAATCTTGAAAAGAATTAAGGTCGGACCTCGGAACTGTCGAAGGTAGGCTGGCTCTAAGGTCGGTTCTTTAAAGTCAGACTTTGCGATCACGCAGCCATGCGTGCGTTGATATATATCCCATGTTTCGACAGGCTTGGTTTGAGCGGGCTGCGCCTCCAATGCTACCGCCCATGAGCAGGCTACCACAAAAGTGAAGGCACCAACCCGCCCCCAGCAGTCAACAAACTTCAGCATACGGTTCACTGGCTCCCAAGATGTCGTCGCAGTAACGCTATGAGAGCTTCAGAAAAGTAAATATTGCGCGCTTAGTGGGATGCACATCGCGTCCGGTTACCACCCCTCTCGGTCATCAGGCAGCGCAAACCCGGTCGCCGAAACCGGAATAACCGCCTTGCAGGATTTTAATCGGCAAACCGATCCAGCGGAAAGCGTCCTGTTGCGGACCTTAGACGTTTCTGCGATTCATCGCGTATGAGGGTCAACATAGTACTCGGAATGGCACTCAGCTGCGCCTTCCTTAACGGGTTTACGGACGAAGCTGTCGCGTCAGACGCTGAGAGCGAGCATTTTTCATTCACGCCATCAAGTGATGTAATTAATTCTCTCTATAGCGCTTATCTATCGGAGCACTCTTGTCGCCCATCCGTAAGTTGCACGCGGCCTTTCGCAACCCGTGTCAGCGAAATTGACTGCTCCCCCGCCGGAAATCGTAATGTGCGTTGCACGTTTTTATTCTCAAGCGAAGACTATATGCGGGGAAAAGGCGTTACGAGCATCGCGACAGAAGTTAGCCTAGAAGAGTGTACTGGTATGTTTCGGTGGACTGGAAAACGATGGCGCATGACAGCCGCGCTTGATGATTGCCCCTCTCGCTTGAACGGTTTCAGAACAAGATAACGACGGTTTGCCAGCCAACGGAAACCGTCAGGTCATTTGCTTGTCAGCGGCGCAGCCCAAATTCGACATTGGATATCTCCCCACTGCACCGGTCGATGCGGATAGCAAGTTGGCTATCTCGGTCCCCATTCCGGGAATTCCAGCGGAATACTTCCCAAGACCATTTCTTTTCTCGTACGGAGATTTCCGGAAACCTTGCACTATCGGCGTGGGGATTGGTAGCTGGCTCCACAGCAAGAAAGATAGCTTCCGCAGCCGAGTAAGTGCTCACCAGAGGGCGGTCCGGCCTGCCGTGGGTCGATTGGCAGTTGTAGGTGATGGCCATCGGTGTCGTGGCTGTGCTGAGCGCTGGAAAGGCTGCCAAAGTGAAGGCAGCAATCGACATGATGATGTTCTTCCGGACGCGCATTGTATCTGCTTACGCTATCATTCTCAGCCTTTGCAATGACGGCAATCCATCGGTTTTCGTCATTCCGGGCCGTGAGCGCCGCGCTCCAAAACGGCGTTTCCGGTGCCGCCGCTACCAAAGTACGAAAACCGGCTTCCGTTCACCACCCTTTTTGAGACGGCGGCATGCCAGGTGCGGCCGCCGCTAATGAACGACGTCAGGTTCGTCCCAACCAGCCGTTGACCGCAAATTGCCCATGTGAGGGGAGGGGGAAGGGAAGAGGTGTCCGTGAATTGGCCGGACGATGAGAAGAAGGTGTTGTTCCCATGATCCAGACCGTCAAGCTGGCTAAGCTGGTCCTCTCCGACATCAATGTGCGTACCCGCGGCGAAGACCTGATCGAACAGTTCGCCGCCGACATTTTCGCGCGCGGCATCCTGCAGAACCTGGTCGTGACTTCCGTGAAGAAGCCGCGCGGCTCCTATGGCGTCATTGCCGGCAGCCGCCGCTTTCGTGCCCTCACGCTGCTCGCCGAGCGCGGCGACATCAGCGCGGCCGAATACGACGTGCCCGTGCTGATCCTGAGCGGCGGCAACGACGAGCTTTCCGAAGCCTCGCTCGCTGAAAACTTTCATCACCTCAATATGTCGCCCGCCGACGAATGCCGCGCCTTCCAGTACTGCCTCGGGCAGGGCGGCGACATCGACGCGGTCGCCAAGCGTTTCGGCATCACCCGCCGTTTCGTCGAAGGGCGGCTGCGGCTCCCCCCCCCCCGCCGCGCCGCTGGCGTCGAAGCTGTGGCTGATCTCGTGCCCGATCACCGCGCCGATTGCGCCGTAGTTGGAAGCAAGGTCGGCGGCCGGATCGAAGAACGGCTTCTGCAGGATCGCGGCGGGGAAGTTCAGCGCGTTCTGCACGGGCAGGTTCACCGCGTTGACGAGCTGCGGCGTCATCCACCACTCGCCCCGGTCCTGCGGCTTGCCTAGCTTGGAAATCTGCTGGAGCGTGTAGCCGTGGATCGCCGACATGCGGTTGGCGTAGGCCTGCCCCGGCTTGATGATGATCATGGAGGTGTCGGGCCACACGTCGGGATAGCCGACCGCGACGACCATGCCTTCCAGCTTGGCCTTGGCCTCGGTACGCGTCGCCGGGCTCATCCAGTCGAGCGCGTCGATGCGGCGGGCGAAAGCCTGCTTGATGCGGGCGGACATGTCCTCCACCTGCGCCTTGGCGGCCGGCGGGAAGTATTCGCGCACGTAGAGCTTGCCAAAGGGCATGCCGAGGTCGCTGTTGATCGAAGCCAGCGCCCGCTTTTCGCGCGTCTTCTGCTCCGGGGTGCCCGAAAGGTTGGTGTCGAAGAACGCAAAGTGCAGCGCGTCGAACTTCGTGGGCAGCACGTCTGTCTGCGCATTGAAGCGGTGGAAGGCCAGCCAGTCCTTCCACGCGTCCAGCGGCTCGGAAGCGACGAGGGCGGCGAGGCCGGTGATCGCGCCGGGGCTGTAGACGTCGAAGGTCTGCTGCGAGGGCATGTGCGCGGCGGTGAAGTAGGCGTCCCAGTCCATACCGGGGGCCTTCGCGGCGAACTCGGCGCGGGTCCACAGGGTGCCGCCTTGCGTGAAGTCGGCGGTTTCCGCCTTGCTCGGGTGGGCCTGCGCGATCTTGGTTTCGAGCGCGAGGATGCGCGCGGCGCGCGCCTCGGGCTGGTCGAGGCCGGACAGGCGCAGAAGGTCGGCGATATACTTGAGGTAGTCGGCCCTGATCTTGACCATGCGCGGTTCGGCCGAGACGTAGTATTCGCGGTCGGGCAGGGCGATGCCGCCCTGGAACAGGTAGGGCACGACCTCGTCGCTCTTGAGCGCCTTGGTGATGAACAGGCCGAACAGGTTCTCGGTCGACATGTCGTTGTTGTTGTTGAACAGGTCGAGGTCGGCCTCGGTCTGGTCGCCCAGCACCTTGACCAGCGCGGCCTTGTCCTTGATCGCCGCGTAGCGCGTCAGGTCGGCCTTGAGCGGGGCGATACCCAGCTTGTCGATCGTCGCGGTGTCAAGGTAGGCGCGCCAGTAGTCGCCGATCTTCGCCTCGTCGCTGCCGGGCTTCTGCCTGGCGCCGAGGATCTTCTGGATGAGTGCGGTCTGCTGGCGCTCGGTCTCGTCGGCGGCGACGGTGTGGGAGCCGATGCGGCTGCGGTCGGCGGGGATTTCGGCCTTGGCCAGCCAAGCGCCGTTCGAGAAGAGGTAGAACTCGTCGCCCGGCTTCACCGAGGTATCCATCGCGGTTTCGTCGATGCCTGCGGGGGCCGGATCGGTGGCGGCGATGGCGAAGGGCGCGGCGCACAGCAGCAGCGCGGCAAGAATGCGAGTCTTCATCAGGCGGTCCTTTCGCGGCGTCGGAGAGCCCCGCGCCGGTTCTGTCATGCCCGGTGGACTAGCGCCGGATCGCCCGTCCGCCTACAGAAAAATTGCGCTGCGGCGCAACAAAGAAACCGGCGGAATCTGGTCGTAGAGGCGCTCTCCTTTTGTGGGAAAGCGCCTCTACGAATGCTCAATACTTGATGTGGGCCTCCACGCCGACGACGCGCGGCGTCAGTACGGTCTGGCTGTAGTAGCGAACCGCCACCCCGTCGTTGACGCCGATGCGCGAACGGTCGTTGCCGACCGAGACCACGGCGTACTTGTCGAAGATGTTGTTTGCGAACACGCTGACCCCGAACTTGTCGGTGTCATAGGACAACGAGGCGCGGTGCAGGACGTAGCCGCTGAGCTTGTCGCCATAGGCACGATCCCAGCCGAGACGGCTGACGATGCTGCCGCGATAGGTCGCCGTCCAGTTGGCCGACAGTTCGCCGTTGCCCATCGGCACCGTGTAAGTGGCGCCCAGGCTGCCCGAGTTCTTGGCCGAGTTCGGCAGGCGGTCTCCGGACAGCGCATCGAGCTGGACGAAGCGGAAGTTGTAGTCGTTCGGCACCTCGCGGATGGTGAGGATGCCGGGGATGTCCTCGGTCAGGTGGGCGTCGTTGTAGGCATAGTTGCCCTGGATCGTGAGTTCCGGGACAGGCTTGATCTGGAACGAGGTCTCGATGCCCTTCGACACCGCGCGCCCGCCGTTCACAGTGATCCCGGTCGCGCCGTTCACGGTTGCCGAGGCAACCTGCAGGCCGGTCCACTTGGTGCTGTAGGCGTCGATGTTGAACGTCACCTTGCGGTCGAACAGCTGGGCGCGGAAACCGACCTCAATGGTCTTGGTGGAATCCGGGCCGTACTGCAGTTCGTCGGGCAGGGCGCAGATGTTCTGGCCGGGAGGCAGGGGATTGTCGCAAGGCGCGACCGTGTTCGGCCCGCCGATGCGATAGCCCTTGCTGTAGGTGGCATAGACCATCAGGTCGCGGGTGAAGTTGTAGGAAGAGTTGAACTTCCACACCCAGCCGTCCTGACCGGCCTTTCCGCCCGAAATCTTCTTGTCGTAGGGGCTGAGCGGCTGGCCGAGCAACGGCAGGGTCTGCGCGCCGGCGATCTCCGAGGTATACTTGAAGTAGCGCGCGCCGGCCGTGACCTGCCATTCGGGTGTAACATGGAAGGTACCTTCCCCGAAGACCGCCTGCTCCTTGACCTTCGAACGGGTGTACGAAACGTATTCCAGTTCGTTCGGGTTCGTCGCCAGATCGACCCAGGGGTGGCCGGGTACGTGCTCGGCGTAGTCGCTTTGCAATCTCTGCTCGTTGTAGAACCCGCCGAGAACCCAGTTGAACGGACCGCCGTGCGTGGAGACGAGGCGCACTTCCTGGTTGACCTGCTTGCGGCGGCTGACGCGCTCGTTCCAGCTGGAGAACGCCGGGAACGCTTCGTAGCCGTAGTCGAGGTCGAGCAGC
>NZ_ALVC01000316.1:0-28425 GCF_000293195.2 Sphingomonas sp. LH128 | reverse complement strand
CGACGGGAAGAGGATAAGAGACAATGACGAACCTGCCGATTTCCGCCGAACTGATCGCGGAAGCCAATGCCCGCGCCGCCGAGGCGCTGGAAGACGACTACGCCTCGCTGGGCCGCAAGCTGGAGCGCTCCGGTATCGCCATCGATGCGATCAGGGACAAAGTCGCGGGCTTCTCCGTGGCGGTACCGACATGGGGCGCGGGGCGCGGCGGCACCCGTTTCGCCAAGTTCCCCATCCCCGGCGAGCCCACCAATATCCACGAGAAGCTGGAGGACTGCGCGGTCATCAACCAGCTCTCGCGCCTGACCCCGCGCGTCAGCCCGCATTTCCCGTGGGACAAGGTCAGCGACTACAAGGGTCTGCGCGAGGAGGCGGCGAGCCTCGGCCTGGGCTTCGATGCGGTGAACTCGAACACGTTCCAGGACCAGAAGGGGCAGGCGCAGACGTACGCCACCGGCTCGCTCTCCTCGACCATCGAGGCGACGCGGGCGCAGGCGGTGGAGCACAACATCGAGTGCATCGAGATCGGCCGCCAGCTCGGCTCCACCGACCTGACGGTGTGGGTGGGCGACGGCACCAACTTCCCCGGCCAGCAGGACCTCGGCCGCAGCCTCGACCGCTATCTCGACGCTGCGAGCGAGGTCTACGCCGCGCTGCCGGACGACTGGCGGATGTTGCTGGAGCACAAGATGTTCGAGCCCGCGTTCTACTCCACCGTCATCAGCGACTGGGGTTCCTCGATCCTTGCCGCGCAGGAACTGGGCCCCAAGGCCAAGTGCCTCGTCGATCTTGGCCACCATGCGCCCAACGTCAACATCGAGCAGATCGTGGCGCGCCTGCACCGGTTCGGCAAGCTCGGCGGCTTCCACTTCAACGACAGCAAGTACGGCGACGACGACCTCGATTCCGGCTCGATCAACCCGCATCAGCTGTTCCTGGTGTTCAACGAACTGGTCGAGGCCGAACTGGCCCCGCGTGATGGCTTCAATCCCAGCTACATGATCGACCAGTCGCACAACGTTACCGACCCGATCGAATCCATGCTGTCTTCGGCCGAGGCGATCGGATCGTGCTACGCCAAGGCGCTGCTGGTCGATCGCGAGGCGCTGCATCTGGCGCAGGAAGCGAACGACACGATGATGGCCTTCCAGGCCCTGCGCCGGGCCTACAACGTTGACGTCTCGCCGATCCTGGCGAAGGCCCGCATCGATGCGGGCGGCGCGGCGGACGTGCTGGGCGTCTACCGCGAAAGCCGCTGGCGCGACCGCAAGGCGCAGGAACGCGCCGCCGTGGGACTCGGCGCCGGCATCGTCTAAGGCATCGTCTGATGGACTGGCACTCAACCGTCGGCGCGGATTGCGTCGGCGGGTGATCTCCGTCAGGGGTAGGCCCAGGCAGACGAAGGCATACCGGAATGGTGGAAGCAGGCGAATATCGGCGCAGTTCGGCGATCGACCCGCGCGCCCTGCTGACGTTCCGCGCGGTCTGCGATACCGGATCGATCAGCGCCGCCGCCCGGGCGCTCAACCTCTCGCAGCCCTCGGTGTCGAACACGATCTCGCTGCTGGAGCGCAAGCTGGGCGTCGTGCTGTTCGAACGCGGGCGCGGCGGCATCGTGCTGACGGCGGAAGGCGAAGTGCTCCAGCGCCGGGCCGAGGCCATGGCTACGCTGCTGGGCGATGCCGTGACCGAGATCGAGCACACGCGGCACGGCATCGCCGGACCCTTGCGCATCGGCGGCACGCCGGGCGCCCTGCTCACTCTCCTGCCCGGCGCGATCATGCGGGTGGAGGAGGCGATCGGCGACTTCGCGCTCAGCGCCATCGAGCGGCCCGACGAGGAACTGCTGGAGATGGTGCGCAAAGGGGCGATCGAACTGGCCTTCGTGACGACAGGCATCGAAAGCGTTCCGGCCGACATGAAGGAAGTCACGTGCGCCAGCGATCCGTTCGTCCTGATCGTCGGCCCCCGGCACGAGAAGCTGCCGGGCCGCGTGTCGCTGCGCGAGGTCGAGAGCTACCCCTGGGTGCTGCCCGAGGCGCGCGGCGCGTTCCGGCGGCAGGTCGACGCGCTGTTCATCGCCGCGGGGGTGGCGGTGCCGCGCACGACGATCCGCTGCGACTCCCTCCTCACCACGCGGGCCATCGTAAGGGAGAGCGACCGGGTGACGGTACTGCCGCGAACCGTGGCGCTCGACGGGGTCACCGATGACAGCATCCGGGCCGTGATGATCGAGGAAGCGGTGCGCGAGCGCAGTGTCGGCGTGCTGTGGCTGGCGGGTCGTCCGCTGTCTCGTCCGGCGCAGGCGATGATGGAGGCGCTGCAAAATCCATAGTCTGTTGCTATGGCATCGCAAAAAATCATTATTTTACTTTGTGGGTCTGCGCAGCTTAACAATCCAGCGATAACGATGATCGCAGGAGAGCAGGATGCGGGCACTGATCCGCCAGGTTTCCATTTTCGACGGCACCGGCTCGGCGCTCCGGACAGGCTCTGTTCTGGTCGAGGGCGAGCGTATCGCCCGCGTCGCGCCGGGTGAGGACGCACTTGCCGATGAGGCCGCCGATCTGGTGATCGACGGGCGCGGGCTGACCCTCATGCCCGGTATGGTCGATGCGCATACGCACCTGACCTGGGCTTCCTCGCTGGAGAAGGTCTACCACCAGTTCATCCTGCCGCATGACGAGTTGAAGGTCGCAGCCTGGCGCAATGCACGGGTGCTGCTAGACCACGGTTTCACCAGCCTCTACTCGGCCGGTGCCCTGGGCGACATGATCGAGCCGGATCTCGCCCGCGCCATCGAGGAGGGCGATACGCCCGGGCCGCGCCTCGTCCCCTCGACGCTGGAGCGCAGCCCCGAAGGCGACGATACCGGTGACGTGTTCAACGGC
This sequence comes from Sphingomonas sp. LH128, assembly GCF_000293195.2. NCBI lineage: Bacteria > Pseudomonadati > Pseudomonadota > Alphaproteobacteria > Sphingomonadales > Sphingomonadaceae > Sphingomonas > Sphingomonas sp. LH128. The sequence goes on along the minus strand of NZ_ALVC01000316.1, from coordinate 25,534 downwards.
CGTGGTCCGGATGCGATGCGCCGTTTCGTGGCCTATTGCGCGGACGAGGGAGTCAAGTCGATCAAGCTCGTGGTCTCGGGCGAAGATGCGCTCAAGCCCGGCAGCGCGATGGACGTGCTCTATACCCGCGAGGAAATGCTGGCGGCGGGGGAGGCCACCCGCGAGGCCGGGATGTGGATCGCCTGCCATACTTATTCGCCCGAGGCGATCGGCCTCGCGCTCGATGCGGGCGCGCGAATCGTCTACCACTGCTCCTTCGCCGACGAAGCGACGGTGGAGCGGATGGCGGCGGAGAAGGACAGGTTCTTCTATGCCCCCGGTCCCGGTGTCTCGGTCGCCGCGCTGGAGGCGAACCCGCCGCCACACGTCGACATGACGCACATGAAGGCGAGCGCAAAGGTTCGCATGGACCTTGAGGCGAAGCTGATCCCGCGGCTGAAGGCGCGCGGCGTGCGCGTGCTGGTCGGCGGCGACTATGGCTTCCCGTTCAACCCGCATGGCCGCAACGCGCGCGACCTGCAGCACTTCGTCGATTACTTCGGCTTCACTCCCGCCGAGGCGCTGCAGGCGGCGACCCAGCATGGCGGCGAACTTATGGGCATCGAGACCGGCGTGATCCGCGAGGGCTGGCTGGCCGATCTGCTGCTGGTAGACGGCGACCCGACGCAGGACGTTGCGATCCTGCAGGACAAGGATCGCCTGAAGATGATCATGAAGGGCGGCAAGCTGCACAAGGCTCCAAGTGACATCTTGGCTGGGGCCGGGGCCGGGGCAGGGGTCGCCGCCGCCGCGAACTGAGTTTTAACAGGGACGAAAATCATGTCGTACGACGTCGTTGTCGTAGGCTGCGGCCCTGTGGGCGCGCTGGCCGCGAACCTTCTCGGCCTGAAAGGGCTGCAAGTCCTCGTTCTCGAACGGGAACTGGAACACTACCCCCTGCCGCGTGCGGTCCATCTCGACCATGAGATGATGCGCCTGTTCCAGTCGGCCGGGGTGATCGACCGGGTCGAGGGCGACATGATCGCCACTGACGGGCACCTCCATGTCGGCGCGGATCACGGCGTCATCCGCTACATGGGCACGGTGGGCAAGCCGCGCCCGTTCGGCTGGGCGAACGACTACTTCTTCTACCAGCCCGAGCTGGAGGCCCACTTGCGCGAAGGCTTCGCCGGCATGGCGAACGTCACGCTGAAGCTGGGCGCGACGTTCACCGGTCTGGAGCAGGACGCAGGCGGCGTCACCGTATCCTACGACGAGGGCAGTGAACGGCAGAGCGCCTCGGCCCGCTGGGTGATCGCCTGCGACGGCGCGCGCAGCACCGTGCGCAAGGCGCTGGGCGTGGATCTCGACGATCTCGATTTCGAGGAGCCCTGGCTGGTCGTCGATGCCGAAGTGCAGGGGCCGGTCAGCTTCCCGCCGATCGCGGGCGTGCCTGAAGGGGCGGACCTGCAGCGGCTGTCGGTGATGATGTGCGATCCGGTGCGCCCCGCGACCGTGGTGCCAGGCCGCCGCGATCATCGCCGCTGGGAATTCATGCTGCTGCCGGGTGAGGACGACAAGGCGATGTCTGCGCCGGACAAGGTCGCCGAACTGGTCGGCGCGTGGATGGCCGACGTACCGCACGAGATCGTGCGCGCCGCGACCTATCGCTTCCATGGCCTCGTCGCCCATCGCTGGCAGGTTGGCAATGTCTTCCTCGCGGGGGACGCCGCGCATCAGACGCCGCCGTTCTTCGGGCAGGGCATGTGCCATGGCCTGCGCGACGTCGCCAATCTGGCCTGGAAGATGGACGCGGTGATCAATGCGGGCGCCTCGCCTGTGATCCTCGATACCTACCAGCCCGAGCGCGACCCGCACGTGCGGGCGGTGATCGGCGCGGCGGTGGCGGCCGGGCGCTACATCTGCGAACTCGACCCCGACCTTGCTGCCGCCCGCGATACCCGTATCCGTGAGGAAGCACGCGGCAAGCAGGGTGAGACCGCGCATGACCTGATCCCCGCGATCCGCGAAGGGCTGGTGCTTTCCGGCACTTCGGGTGCAGGCGCGCGCTTCGTCCAGCCGGTACTCGCCGACGGCAGCAAGCTGGACGAGTGCACCGGCGACGGCTGGCGCCTTTTCGTCCGCGACGACACCGTGCCCGGCGAGGCCGGGGGCGTCACCCGCGTCGTCGCGGCGGCGCTGGCGGACAATGAGGCGATCGCGTCGTGGCTTGACCAGCACGGCGTCGATGCCGTGCTGGTGCGCCCGGACCACTACGTCTTCGGAACCGCCTCGGACAGCGCTGAGGACCTGCTGGCCGCCCGCGCGGCCCAGCTTTTCGATCACAAGGAACTGACCGCATGACCCTGACGCTCTTGCAGGCGCAGACCATCGTGACCGCCGCGCTGGCCGAAGCGCGTTCGCGGGGCGCGAAGGCTTTGGCGGTGATCGTGCTCGACGCCGGAGCCCACCCGGTCGCCTTCGCGCGTGAAGACGGGGCGAGTCTCTACCGCTTCGACATCGCCCGCGCCAAGGCCGAAGGGGCCGTGGGCATGGACGCCGACACCGCCGTCCTCGCCGAGCGTGCAAAGGGCAATCCGGTGTTCTTCCATAGCGTCAGCGCGGCCGTGGGCGGAGGCATCGCCTTCTCTCCCGGGGGCGTGGTGATCCGTGATGTGAACGGCGCCCTGATCGGCGCGGTGGGTGTCAGCGGAGATACGGGCGAGTGCGATGCCGACTGTGCGCTCGCAGGGATCAGGGCGGCCGGACTTGTCGAGGAGACCGAGGCATGAAACTGCGAAGCATCGAACTGGCGCTGCCCGATCCGGCCGCTGCTGCCGCCTTCATGACCGATGTGTGGGGCATGGCGCCCGCCGACGTGATCGGCACGACCCATTACCTGCGCGGTTCCGGTTCCTACCCCTACCTCGTCGCCTTCGAGCAATCGGCGGACGAGTTCGTCCGCTCCACGACCTTCCTGTGCTCGGCGGAGGAGCTTGACGGTATCTCGGGCCGCGCCGCCGCCGCAGGCTGGCCGCACCGCGCCACGGTCAGCGAGGACCCCGGCGGCGGGCACGGCCTGCTCGTCGAACTGCCCGAAGGCGAACTGCTGCGCTTCCTCGTCGATGCAGGCGAAGTAGAGCCGATCGCGGGCCGCGACCTGCCGGTCAAGCTCACCCACGTCGTGTTCAACTCGGCCGATGCCGAGGCGTCCGGGCTGGCGGTGGAGGAAGTGCTGGGCTTTCGCGTTTCCGACCGGACCAAGGGCATGGTCTTCCTGCGCTGCAACGACAGCCACCACTCGACCGCTTTCGCGCGGGCGGGGATCAGTTCGCTCAATCACATCGCCTTCGAAATGGAGGACCTCGATGCGGTGATGCGCGGCATCGGCCGCCTGCGCGATCATGCTTTGGCGCCTGCCTGGGGGCCGGGACGACATGGGCCGGGCGCAAACGTCTACGCCTACTACATCGCACCGTTCGGGCCGGTGATCGAGTTCTCCACCGCCGTCGAGAAAGTGCCCGAGGACTACCGTGTCGGCGCGCCGGAGGACTGGACCTGGCCGGAGAACCGCATCGACCAGTGGGGCATCTCGGACAAGGATTTCGCCGGACTGCGCCGCGCCGAGGAACGCTTCCGCTTCCGCCGCGACTGGCAGGACGAAGCGCAAGGACAATGAACACCGCTGCCGCAGTTCCGGCAGGTCAGGAGAAAACGGACATGACCCAGTATATCAGTTTCCAGCGCCCCGACGGCACCAGCAGCTTTGGCCGTCTCGATGGCGAGACGGTGCTCGATCTCGGCGCACCCGGCGGTGATGCGTGGCTGAAGGACGCGCTCGCGGGCGATCTCTCGGTGCTTGTCGTTACCGGCGAGTTTGCCCGCGCCGCCGTCAGGCTGCTGCCGGTGGTGCCGAACCCCGGCAAGATCCTGTGCGTTGGGCTCAATTACGCCACCCACGTCGCCGAGACCGGGCGCGAGCAGAAGGAGCACCCGGCGATCTTCACCCGCTGGGCCGACAGCCTGATCGCCGACGGCGACGCCATGGTCCGCCCGCTCGAAAGCGAGCGCTTCGACTACGAGGGCGAGCTTGCGGTGATCATCGGCAAGGGCGGACGCCGCATCGCGCCTGAAGATGCGTGGGACCACGTGGCCGGTTACGCGCCGTTCAACGATGGCTCGATCCGCGACTGGCAGCGTCACAACATCCAGTTCACCCCCGGCAAGACCTGGCCCGGCACCGGCGCCTTCGGTCCGCACATGGTCCCGGCGGGTGAAGTCGAGGACATTGCTGCGCAGCGCGTACAGACCCGCGTGAACGGCGAACTGGTACAGGACCAGCCGGTCTCCGACATGATCTGGAATATTCCTACGGTCATCGCTTATTGCTCGACCTTCACCGAACTGCACCCCGGCGACGTCATCGCCAGCGGCACCCCAGGCGGCGTCGGCGACAAGCGCAAGCCCCCGCTCTACCTCAAGGCTGGAGACACCGTCGAAGTCTCGGTCGGCGTGATCGGCACCCTTTCCAACCCCGTCATAGATGAAGCCTGAGCCGCTTCGACCAACCAGATAACAAGTTCAAGGGAGAGACAGACATGACCATTCGCAAGATTGCGCTGCTTTCGGGCATCGCTCTGAGCACCATCGGCGCTCCTGCCCTTGCGCAGGACGCAGGTGCGCCCGCCGACACTTCGACCGCCGACGCCTCGGGCAACGACATCATCGTCACCGCCCAGCGCCGCGCGGAGAAGGTGACCGAGGTGCCGATCTCGATCACCGTCGCCAGCGCGGCCCAGCTCGAGCGTCAGCAGGTGAACACCGTCAACGACCTCGCCCGCATCGCGCCGAGCCTCGAAATCCAGTCGGCACCGGGCCAGAACACCGGCGGCGGCGGATCGATCCGCGGCATCGGCACCCTGACGTTCTCTCCCGGTGCGGTCGCCTCGGTGGGCGTCGTGGTCGATCAGGTGAGCCAGGGCAACGCCAATATCTCGGACCTGTTCGACATCTCCCGCGTCGAGGTGCTGAAGGGCCCGCAAGGCACGCTGTTCGGCCTGACGACCTCTGCGGGCGTCATCAACATCACCACCAATGCGCCCGAATTCGGCGAGTTCTCCGGCCGCGTGCGGACCGAGCTGTCGAACGCCGGGACGGCAGGCGCCAAGTACGGCAACCAGGTCGTGCAAGGCGTCATCAACGTGCCGCTCGCATCCAATGCCGCGATGCGCGTCTCGGGCGTCGCCAACTTGCGCCAGGGCGTCAACCGCAACGCGACGACCGGTGATTATAACAACAACGACCGCTACGGCGTGCGCGGCCGCCTGCTGTGGGAACCGACCGACCGCCTCACCGTCAACCTCATCGGCGACTATTCGCAGACCCGCTACGAGAACGGCGGCGATTTCTTCACTTTCGTCAAGACCAGCGGCCCCGGCTCGTTCCTCGGTGGTGCGGGCTTTGACGCGGTGGGCATCACCGATCGCCTCGCCAGTTGCGGCGTGACCGTGCGGGAGGGCAACCGTGACTACTGCAGCAACAACGACCAGGTCGGCAAGGCGACCAGCTATGGCGGTTCGCTGCAGGTGGACTATGCGGCGGATCCGTTCACGCTGACCTCGATCACCGCCTGGCGCAAGGCGACCGAGACCGGGTACGGTGCGGCGTCCGACGTCTTCCGCGGCTCGCCGCTGGAACTGCAGGTGGCCAACGACCCGGTCGACCGCGACCTCGGCCTGTTCACGCAGGAGTTCCGCGTCAGCTCGGCCGCGGGCTCGCCCATCGAGTATACGGCCGGCGCGTTCTATTCGAGCCAGAAGCAGACCCGCATTCCCGAGATCGTTCGGGTCACGCTGGTCCCGGTTCCGGGCGTCGTGATCCCGATCGTCACATCGACCACGCCCGCGCTGACTATCCGCGACGAATCGCTGGCCTTCTTCGGGCAGGCGACCGGCCACGTTTCGGACAACTTCCGCCTCATCGGCGGCGTACGCTACACGACCGATCGCCTTTCGCTGAACACGGCGACGTCCGAGACCGAAACCTTCCTCGACGTTGCCAAGTGGTCCTGGCGTGCGGGCGCGCAGTACGATCTGACACCGACGATGATGAGCTACGCCACCGTATCGCGCGGGTTCAAGGGCGGTCAGATCGCGGTTCCGGCGGTGGGCGATCCCTCCGTTGTCCAGCCCGAGATCCCGACTTCCTACGAAGCGGGCCTCAAGGCCACGCTGTTCGGCGGCTGGGTGGCCGACCTCAGCGTGTTCTACATGAAGATCCGCAACTTCCAGGCGCAGCAGTGCACGGTCGATGGCAACGGCATCATCTCGTGCGTCCAGACCAACATCAACGGCGTGAAGACGCGCGGCGCCGAGTTGAACTTCTTCGGCAAGGTGACGCCCAACCTATCGCTCAACACCGGCTTCATCTACGCCAAGGCGACTTATCCCGGCGGCTTCGTCGGCACAGACGGGACTGATATCGGCGGCACGCAGCTGGCTAATTCGCCGCGCTACAAGTTCACGCTCTCGGGCGAGTACAAGCAGGACTTCGGCGATACCCTGGCCGGGTTCCTGGCGGTTGACACCGTCTGGAAGTCGCGCGTGCGGTACGAGGCGAACTCGGTGGCGGACACGACTTTCCGCGCCCACTGGATGGTCGGCGGGCGGGTCGGCCTGCGCACGCAGGACCAGCGCTATTCGGTTGCGCTGTTCGTGCGCAACCTGTTCAACGTGCACGAACCCTCGCTGATGCAGAGCGACTTCCCCTACACCAGCACGACGACTGCGGGCGCGAGCGAAGGCAACATCGGCGCGATCTACGGGCCGCAGTCGTTCCGCAACGTCGGCATCAGCCTGGACGCGAAGTTCTGACGATGGCTGTGCCAGCAGGGCCGTCAGGGCCGTCAGGTCTGGACCTTCGGGCGCTGCGTCGCCGCGAACAGGCGATCAGCGCGGTCATCAACGCGGTGCTGAGCGCGGTGTTCTTCGCCATCGTCTTCGGCCTTTCCGCAAGGCCGTTGACGATGGCGGCGCCGGATCGCTTCGCGCTCGATTTCGTGCCGCAAGGGGTGATGGTTTCACTCATGGCTTCGCTGGTGCCGACCTTGCTGGTGCGGGCGAGGCTGCGCGGGATGGGGCTGGCGACGCCCGCAAGCGTTGCGGGGATCGTCCTGCGCGGCGTGGCTTGCGGCGTCGCCTCCGCGCTCGTCCTCGCGGGGTTGGCGCTTTTCGGGCCGCTCCACGAAGTGCCCAGCCATCCGGCACTGGCATTCAAGGTCGTGTACGGCGCGCTGTTGGGGCTTGCCTGTACGCGGCTGGCGGTGTCCTTCCTGTTCGACCGGACGCTGAAGGAGCAGGCTGCGTGACCGATACGATCGCCGAACTCGGAACCCGCCTCGGCCCCGATGTTGTGGGCGCGGTGAGGGCGCTCTATGCGCCCGAGCAGGAGCCCCGCGCCGCCGCGCTTGCCCCTGTCGCAAGCGACTGCGCCTATGGCCCGCATCTGCGCAACCGGCTTGACCTCTATCGCGAGGGGGAGGGCGGGAGGCTGCGCCCGGTGCTGTTGTTCGTCCACGGCGGAGGCTTCCTCGCCGGCGACAAGGGCGGTGACGGGAACGGCAACTGGGCCAACGCCCATCTGGGCCGATGGGCTGCCGCGAACGGGATGCTGGGCGCGGTGATGAACTACCGCCTCGCGCCCGGCGAGGCCTGGCCCGCCGGGGCCGAGGATGTCGCCGCCGCCGTCACATGGCTGCAGGAGCACGCGGCCGAGCACGGCGGCGATCCCGAGCGGATCGTGCTGCTGGGCACCTCCGCCGGTTCGGTTCACATCGCCGGGTTCCTGAAGCTGCGGAGCGACCATGCCGGGATGGTACGCGCCGCCGTCCTGCTCTCGGGCCTTTACGGCTTCACCCCGCTCGATGAGCGCGACATGCTCTACTACGGGCCGCAGGACGCCTACGCCGGACGGATGCCGCGCGAGGCTGTGGTCGAGACCGCGCTCCCCTTGCTGCTCGCTTGTGCCGAGTTCGATCCGCCGCGCTTCCAGGCCGAGTGGGCCGGGCTTCTGCAGGCCCGGTTGGACCGCCACGGCTGCCTGCCGCGCGCGCACTATGCCAGCGGCCACAACCATTACTCGATGGCCATGCACCTCGGCACCGCCGACCGGCGGCTTTCCGACGAAATCCTGACTTTCATCTCCGCGCATTCGTGAGGAAATCCTGATGACCCAGATTGACCGCCGCAGCATGCTCGCCGCCGCCGCCATGATCGCGGCTGCTCCCGCCGTGTCGCGCGCCGCCGCGAAGCGCCCGAGCCCGGCTTTCCCCGCAGGCTTCCTGTGGGGGGCGGCCACCGCGCCGCACCAGATCGAGGGCAACAATGTCGCCTCCGATTTATGGCCGCTGGAGAACCAGCAACCGACGATCTTCGCCCAGCCTTCGGGCGATGCCTGCAACAGCCTGGAACTGTGGGCCAGCGACCTCGACATCGTGAAGTCGCTCGGCCTCACGTCCTATCGCTTCGGCGTGGAGTGGGCGCGGATCGAGCCGGAGAAGGGCCTGTTCTCGCAGGCGATGCTCGATCACTACAAGGCGATCGTCGCGGGCTGCCATGCACGCGGACTGAAGCCGCTGGTGACCTTCAACCACTTCACCGCGCCGCGCTGGTTCAGCGCGCAAGGGGGCTGGACCAACCCGGAATCGGCGCAGCTTTTCGCGCGTTACTGCGACAAGGTGGCCCGCGCGATCGGCGCCGACATCGCCATGGCCATGACACTGAACGAGCCCAACCTGCTGTTGATCCTCAAGCCGATGCTGCCCCCGCCGGTATGGGACATGCAGCGCCAGACCCTTGCCGCCGCCGCCAAGCGCTTCGGCGTGGAGAAGTACGTCTGCGCCAACGTCGCCGCGCTCGAGGACCTCGACGCGATCCAGACCGGGCTGCTGGCCGGACACAAGGCGGCGCGCGCGGCGATCAAGGCGGTGCGTTCGGACCTGCCGGTCGGCCTCACTCTCTCGGTGCTGGACGACCAGGCGGCGGGCCGCAACTCGATCCGCGACAAAGTGCGCGCGGAAACCTACGGGGCCTGGCTGGAAGTGGCGAAAGCCGACGACTTCATCGGCGTGCAGAACTACGAACGCGCGGTGTGGAACGACAAGGGGCGGCTGCCGCATCCCGATGGTGCGGACGTCAACTGGTCGGGCACCGAGGTATGGGCGCCCTCGCTCGCGGGTGCGGTGCGCTACGTCCATGAGGCGACGCGGGTGCCGGTGCTGGTGTCCGAGCACGGCGTCGGCACAGGGGACGACACCTTGCGCGCGCGCTTCATCCCCGCCGCGCTGGAGGGGCTCAAGCAGGCGATCGACGACGGAGTGCCGGTGCTGGGCTACATGCACTGGTCGCTGCTCGATAACTTCGAGTGGATCTTCGGCTACAAGCCTCGCTTCGGCCTGTGCAGCGTCGATCCCGCCACCTTTGCCCGCACGCCCAAGCCAAGTGCTTCGGTGCTCGGCGCGATCGCGCGGCGAAATGCCTTGTAACGCAGGCGGCCGTCACAAATTGGAATCAAGATATAGATCCTGCTGGGCCCCGATGCGGCTCCGCCAGGATAGAGATGGGGAGTATGGAATGCCGGGTCGCCGTTTTCGCGTGATGCTGATGCTCGCTTCGGCTCTGGCCGCACCGCATGCGGTGGCGAAGGAGGAAGCGCCGGTGCAGGCGGCCGCGCCGGTCGAGGCAGGCGATCCTCTGCTCGAAGCGTTCCGCGATCCGCCGAACTCGGCCCGGCCGCGCGTCTGGTGGCACTGGATGAACGGCAACATCACCAAGGACGGCATCGCCAAGGACCTTGCATGGATGAAGCGCGTCGGCATCGGCGGCGCCCAGACTTTCGACGCCAACCTGCAGACGCCGCAAGTTGTGGACCATCGCCTCCTCTACATGACGCCCGAATGGAAGGACGCCTTCCGCTTCGCCGCGCATGAGGCGGACCGGCAGGGGCTGGAACTGGCCATCGCTTCCTCGCCCGGCTGGTCGGAAACCGGCGGGCCATGGGTGCAGCCGCGCGATGGCCTGAAGAAGCTGGTCTGGTCGGAGACGTCCGTAGCGCCGGGCAAGCGCTTCACCGGCAAGCTGGCCGCGCCGCCGCAGACGACCGGGCCTTACCAGAACCTGACCCCGCCGCTGTCGATCGAGGAGATGATCTCCGGCCATCCCGCGCCTCCCGGCCCGAAGTTCTACGGTGAGGTCGGCGTCTTCGCATTCCCGGAGGCGACGCCGGCTGCCCCTGCGCTGGCGCGCGCCTCGGATGGGCTCGGCAATGCGCTGGATGCTGCGGTCCTTGGTGATGCGGACATCGCCACAGGCGTCACGCTGGTGCGCAAGGAGGGCACGGTGCCCGAACTGCGGCTGGACTACGCCCGGCCGACCGAAGTGCGTTCGGCGACACTCTATATCCCCGATGTGGTCGTGCCCTTTGCCGGGGCGGCCTTCATGGCGGCGCTCGAGGCCAGCACGGACGGCGCCGTCTGGACCCCGATCACCACGTTGACGCTCGGCGCGGTGCCGACCACGGCGAGCTTCCCGGCTGTCACCGCCGCGCATTTCCGCGTGGTGCTCAATCCGCGCAAGCCTGATGGCGGGCTTGGCTCACCGGCTCCGGGCACGGCGATGGCAGGCCTGTTCGACGGCGTCGGCGCGATGATGGCAAAGAAGCCGCTCGTCGTCGGCACTTTCGCACTGGGCGCCGGGAGCAAGGTCGACCGCTTCGAGACCAAGTCCGGCTTCATAATGAGCCGCGACTACTACGCGCTCGGTGCACCGGCCGACGCGGCAAGCGGCGTGGAGCCTGCCAGGGTCGTCGACCTCACCGGCAGGCTGCGGCCCGACGGCTCCCTCGACTGGCAGGCCCCGGCGCTCCCCAAGGGGCAGCACTGGCGCGTCCTGCGCATGGGCTATTCGCTGCTCGGCACGACCAACCATCCCGCCCCGCCTGAAGCAACCGGGCTGGAGGTGGACAAGTTCGACGGCGCGGCGGTGCGCCGGTATCTCGACCACTACATCGGCATGTACAAGGACGCCGCCGGTGCCGACATGGTCGGCAAGCGCGGCGTGCGCGCGCTGCTGACGGACTCCATCGAAGTCGGCGAGGCGAACTGGACGCCCCGGATGATCGAGCAGTTCCAGAACCTGCGCGGCTACGATCCGCGTCCCTGGCTGCCCGCGCTCACCGGCACGCTGGTGGGCACGCGTGCGCAGTCGGACAAGTTCCTCTACGACTATCGCCGCACCCTGGCCGATCTCCTCGCCAGCGAGCATTACGGCACCGTCGCCAAGGCCGCCCACGAGAACGGCCTGATCGTCTACGGCGAGGCGCTGGAGGACAAGCGCCCGATGCTGGGCGACGACATGACCATGCGCAAGGCGACCGACGTGCCGATGGCGGCGATGTGGACTTTCGGCAAGGACGACGGCCCGCGCCAGACGCTGATCGCCGACATGAAGGGCGCGGCATCGGTGGCGCATCTCTATGGGCAGAACCTTGTCGCGGCGGAATCGATGACGGCCTCGATGGCGCCCTGGGCCTTCGCGCCCAAGGACCTGAAGCGCTTCATCGACATGGAATTCGTCAATGGCGTCAACCGGCCGGTGGTCCATACCTCGGTCCATGTCCCGGTCGACGACAAGAAGCCGGGCCTCTCGCTGTTCATCTTCGGCCAGTACTTCAACCGCATGGAAAGCTGGGGCGAGATGGCCAAGCCCTGGGTCGACTACATCGCGCGGTCCTCGCTGCTGCTGCAGACCGGGCGAAACGTCGCCGATATCGCCTACTTCTACGGCGAAGAAGCGCCGCTGACCGGGCTTTACGGCGACAAGCCGGTGGCCGACGCCCCGGTCGCCCATGCCTATGACTTCCTCAGCTTCGATGCGCTCGACACCTTGCTGAAGAACGACGGTGCCGACCTCGTCGCGCCCAGCGGTGCGCGTTACAAGGCGATCTACCTCGGCGGCTCCTCGCAGCGCATGAGCCTCGCCGCGCTGCGCAAACTGGCGACGCTCGTCGAGGGCGGAGCAACCGTCATCGGCAACGCACCGGTCGCGACGCCGGGCATGGACGGGCGGGGGCAGGGCAGCGATGCCGAGTGGTCCGCTCTCGTCGCCAGGTTGTGGCCCGGCGCGGGCGCGGCGCGGGTCGGGCAGGGGCGGGTCATCCCCGGCAGCGACGTCGAAGCTGCGCTCAAGACGATCGGCACCGCGCCGGACTTTACGTTCACCGGAGCCGCAGCCGGCGTGAAGATCCCCTTCGTCCACCGCCGGGATAGAACCGGTGACATCTATTATCTCAGCAACCCGCAGGACAGCGCCCAAACCGTCGAGGCCCATTTCCGCGTGACCGGCAAGGTCCCCCGCCTGTGGCACCCGGAAACGGGCGAAAGCGAGGCCGTCAGCTATCGCATCGAAGGCGGCGAGACGGTAGTGCCGCTCTCGTTGGTGGCGGGCGATGCGGTCTTCGTGGTGTTTCACGAGAATGCAACCGCGCGCTCCCTGGACGTGCCGGCCGCTACTGCGACGACGCTGGCCACGTTCGACGACGGATGGACCGTGCGCTTCCAGCAAGATCGCGGCGCACCTGCCTCGATCCGACTGACGACACTCGCGCCGCTGGACCGCAATGCCGATCCGTCGATCCGGTATTTCTCGGGCGAGGCGACCTATACGCGCAGCTTCGTGCTGCCCAAGGGCGCCAGGCCGGGGCGTCCGCTGCTGCTAGACCTCGGGGAGGTCGGCGATCTGGCGCAAGTCACCATCAATGGGCGCGACGTAGGGTCGGTGTGGCACGCGCCTTACCGCATCGATGTCGGCGGTGCGCTCAGGAAAGGTGCGAACACGATCGAGGTCAAGGTCGCGAACTTGTGGGTCAACCGCCTGATCGGCGACCAGCAGCCCGGCGCGAAGCCGATCACCTGGACGGCGATGCCGACGTACCGCCCCGATGCACCGCTGCGACCCTCGGGATTGATCGGACCTGTCACCCTGCTCGGCAAATGACGCGTATGGATGCATTTCTTTCGCAGTGACGCGTTCACGAGAGCTTGTAGTGCGCCACGTAGCCGAGGTGGTCGGAAAACGCGTCCTTGCCCGTGCCCTCGCCCAGCGGGACCTCCAGGCTGCGCAGGCGCAGCAGTCCGCGATGATAGAGCTTGTCCTTGTTGCGTTCGCGAATGGCGGCAAGGTCGCGCTGCTGATCCGGCGGGCCGTCGGCGGTCTCCGCCGCGTCCTGCCCGCCCGCGATCAGTTCGCGGGTGGCGGCGATTCGCTCCGCATCGTCGCCGATGTTGAAGTCGCCGCCCAGTATGAGGTCCGCGTGCGGATCCACCTGCCTGCGCAGGAAGGTGCGCATGGCTTCGACCTGGCGCGTGAAGGCAACGTTGGCGCGGGCGACCGGCACGCCGGATGCCTTGCGGGAATTGAGATGCGTGTCGGCGACGGCGACCGGCTCGGCGCGCCCTGGCACCGCGATCCACGCGATGACGACGCCTTTGCTGGCCAGGCAGTCGAACCCGGCGCACATCGCCTCGGGGAAGACCATGCGGCTGGCCTTCACGATCGGATGGTCGGACAGGATGACCAGCCCGCTATCGACCTGCGGGCCGACCGCTTCGCCCCGGCTCCAGGAAGCGTTCTGCACGAAGGTATCGGGCTGTGCGACATCGCGGGGCGCATCCTTGACGCCGGGGCCGAGCAGAACATGGGCATAGCCCGCCCGCCGGGCGATGGCCTTGGCCTCCGGGATGAAGGCCTCCTGCAACAGGATGACGTCCGGCTGGCGTCCTTCGCGGCGCAGCTTGCGGAGCCGGTTGCCGATTTCACCGAGCGCCTCGGCCCGGCCATAGGCGAGCGGGAAGGGCAGGCCCTTCACGTTATAGGTCATTACCGAAAGCGTTCCGTCGTCCCGCACCGAGCTGGCGAATGGGCGTTCGGGCGCCGCCGCCGGAGACGGCTTCGACAAGTTGAGCACGACGACCGCAGCGGCCGTCGCAAGCGACATCTTCGTCAGGCTCTTCATGCGACGCGTTCCCCCCGAACTTTTCGCAACGTGGTCCTGACGGCGCCACTAGGCGCGCCGTGTGAAACTGGCGTTGCGGTTCGGTGAAGGCTGCGTGACGGTGGGATTCAGAGTGGGACGCTGCGACCCTCGATCGTAATCACGAATTGACCGCAGCAGAGGCTGTCGCTTTCTAGTCGCCGCCCAGCTTCAGGCCCTTGAGCGCTGCGAAAGGGCCGCTGTCCTCGGGCGTGCCGATGCCCGCCGCCTTGCGTGCCGCGTCGGCCTGCGGTCCGGTCAGGAACGGATCTATGGCGAGGGCAAGGCTCTGTGCAACCGCCTCGCCGATGTCGATGTGGGCGCCTTCATACTCGATTTCGTCGAGTTCGTCGGCGGTCAGCTCGATTTCCTCGTCGGGCGCATAACCTGTCGCCATCGGCACGAAGCGGAAGAACAGCGCCTCGTCGATCGATACGGGGATATCCTCGGCGGAGACGGCGCAGGGCTGCACGATCTCGGCCTTGAGGGTGCCACGCGCCTCGATGCGGAAGCCGCCTTCGCGCTCCGAAGTCGAGAGGTCGAGTTCGGCGACGAGTTCGTCGATCCGCACAAGCAGAAAGCGTTCGGTGAGCGCGGCCCGCTCGGCTTCGTTGGGCGAGAGGCGGACGTGTTTGCCTTCGATCTGGCGCACGTCCAGCAGGCGGGAGAATTCAGGGGTCATCGCGCGATCCTAGCAGCAAGCAGGTCTTCGTTGGAGAGGGCATCGATCTGCGCGTGAAGCGCGCGAACGCGGGCGGCGAGGCGCGCGGTGTCGGCGCCTTCCACCAGCGTGACGTTGCGCTCCAGCGCGGCGGCGAGCGCGGCGTCGTCCTGTGGGAGCGCATCGCGCAGGGCACCGATCCGGCCGCCCAGCACGCTCATCAGCTTGCCCATGCGCTTGCCGACGACGAGATCGCCGACGCCCGACTGGCGCAGCTGGCCGTCCATGTCGTCCACGAACAGCTCGGTCAGCCGCACCGAGGGGTTGATCAGCGTATCGTCGGTTTCCTTGTCCCGCTCGGCACGCAACATGACGAGCGCCATCACCAGCGTCACCGCATCGAAACGGCCGGGCACGGTGTCGGCGACGCCGCACTCGGCATACCATGCCTTTTCGCGCGCGATTTCGACCACGCGATGCCACAGCGGCCGCACGGCTTCGCGCGAATCGGGGCCTTTGCCGAGGAGGCGGGAGATCAGGGACACGATGGCTACGGGCCTTTCTTCGAGGATATCCGTTAAGGGGCAATTCAACCGGTCTGCCCCAACGCCCATTGCGCGGGCGCTTGTGGGGCCTTAAGGCCGTCTGGCGATATATGGGTATGGACGCTGCTGGCAATGCCTGTGGTTTCCGTTCCTGCGGTTTGGAGTGTTGAAATGCGCAAGGTGGGTCTCAAGGTGGCAGCGGCAGGCATTGCGCTGGCGGTCGCCACTCTGGTCGGCGGCTGCACGTCGATCCGCGACCATCGCGGTTACATGATCGACCAGTCGCTGCTCGATTCGGTGCAGCCCGGCATCGACAACCGCATGTCGGTGGAAAAGACGCTCGGCCGCCCGACCTTCGAGAGCCAGTTCGGGAGCAAGGACTGGTACTATGTGTCGCAGCAAGTGAAGACCCCGCCGTTCCGCAAGCCGCGCACCGACAGCCAGACGGTGCTGCGGGTGCGCTTCGATGCGGCGAATAACGTCGTCGGCGTCGACAAGCGCGGCGCGGAGCAGGTTGCGCGGATCGATCCGGACGGTCACGTCACGCCCACGCTCGGCCGTCATCGCAACCTGTTCGAGGACCTGTTCGGCAACATCGGCGCGGTCGGTGCGGGCGGCATGGGCCAGACGCCGCAAGGCCCCGGCCCGAACGGCAGTTAATCTACCGTCTTGAACCATCCGGAGCGTGGCATATATCCGCGCTCATGAACAACGACGGGGCGAGCCACGGCCTCATTCAGTGGCACGGAACGACCATCATCGGCGTACGCAAGGGCGGCAAGACCGTCATCGCTGGCGATGGTCAGGTTTCCATGGGCAACACGGTGATGAAGCCGAACGCCCGCAAGGTCCGGCGCATCGGAGAAGGCGGCAAGGTCATCGCCGGCTTCGCGGGCGCCACTGCCGACGCATTCACTCTCTTCGAGCGCCTCGAACGCAAGCTGGAGCAGTATCGCGGCCAGCTTATGCGCGCGGCCGTCGAACTCGCCAAGGACTGGCGCACCGACAAGTACCTGCGCAACCTCGAGGCGCTGATGATCGTCGCCGATGCCGACACCCTGCTGGTGCTCACCGGCAACGGCGACGTGCTGGAGCCCGAGGGCGCGGCCGGGGGCGACAGCCAGATCACCGCGATCGGTTCGGGCGGCAACTATGCGCTTGCCGCCGCCCGCGCGATCGATGCCTATGAGACTGACGCCGAGACGATCGCGCGCAAGGCCATGCAGGTCGCCGCCGATATCTGCGTCTTCACCAACGATCGCGTGACGGTCGAGACCGTCTGACCGTTTCCCCCCTCCCGCTTGCGGGAGGGGCCGGGGGTGGGCCGTTTGCCACTGCCGGATGAACCCACCCGGTTTACGATTTTGGCCCTCCCGCAAACGGAAGGGCGGAGAAAGAAAATGAACGACAATCTCACGCCCAAGGCGATCGTCGCCGCGCTCGACGCGCACATCGTTGGCCAGACCGAGGCCAAGAAGGCCGTCGCCGTCGCGCTGCGCAACCGCTGGCGTCGCCAGCGCCTGGGCGCCGACCTGCGGGACGAGGTGACGCCCAAGAACATCCTGATGATCGGTCCGACGGGCTGCGGCAAGACCGAGATCAGCCGCCGTCTCGCCAAGCTGGCCGAAGCGCCCTTCGTCAAGGTGGAAGCCACCAAGTTCACCGAGGTCGGCTACGTCGGCCGCGACGTCGAGCAGATCGCCCGCGATCTCGTCGAGGAAGCGATCCGCATCGAGAAGGAGCGCCGCCGCGAATCCGTGCGCGAGGCGGCGAGCAAGGCGGCGATGGACCGGCTGCTCAATGCCCTCGTCGGCGATGGCGCCTCGGAGGCGACGCGCGCCGCCTTCCACCAGCGCATCACCGAAAACGCCATGAACGACACCGAGGTGGAGATCGAGGTGGAGGATGCGCCCTCCGGCCCGATGGAAATTCCCGGCATGGGCGGCTCGGTCGGCATGATCAATCTCGGCGACATCATGGGCAAGCTGGGCGGCCAGCGCATGAAGCGCCGCAAGATGAAGGTGCCCGACGCCTGGGACAAGCTGGTCGACGAGGAATCGGAAAAGCGGCTCGATCAGGATGACGTCGCCCGCGTGGCGCTCGCCAATGCCGAGCACAACGGCATCGTCTTCCTCGACGAGATCGACAAGATCGCCGTCTCGGACGTGCGCGGCGGTTCGGTCAGCCGCGAAGGCGTGCAGCGCGACCTGCTGCCGCTGATCGAGGGCACCACGGTCGCCACCAAGTACGGCCCGATGAAGACCGACCACGTCCTGTTCATCGCCAGCGGCGCCTTCCACGTCGCCAAGCCGAGCGACATGCTGCCCGAACTGCAGGGACGCCTGCCGATCCGCGTCGAACTCAAGGCGCTGACCGAGGCGGATTTCGTGCGCATCCTGTCGGAAACGCGCGCCAACCTCATCGCGCAGTACAAGGCGCTGCTCGGCACCGAGCAGGTCACGGTCGAGGTCACTGCCGACGCCATCGACGAGATCGCCAAGATCGCCGCGCAAGTGAACGAGAGCGTCGAGAACATCGGCGCCCGCCGCCTGCAGACGGTGATGGAAAAGCTGCTTGAGGAACTCAGCTTTGAGGCCGAGGACCGCAATGGCGAGACGGTGACGATCGACCGCACTTACGTGCAGGACAAGCTGTCCGGCCTCGCGGGCAACGCGGATCTGTCGAAGTACATTCTCTGACGGTAGCGCCGAAACGGACTTGAAAGGGCGCGGGCAGCATGTCCGCGCCCTTTTTGTTCCTTGAATGTTCCGGCGAAAGGGGTAGCTTGCTTGGCGAAGGAGAATCGCCATGAAGCTCGAAGGTGGATGCCAGTGCGGCGCGATGCGCTACAGCGTTGAGGGACAGCCGCAGCATGTCGCGCTGTGTCACTGCGCCGATTGCCAGAAGTCCTCCGGAGCGCCGACCGTCGCGTGGGCGGCTTATGCAGCCGATGAGTTCGCGGTGACTGCAGGAAAGCCTTCGTCATACAGCTCCAACGGTGACGCAGTCCGCCACTTCTGCCCGACGTGCGGATCGGGGCTCTATTACGTCAACGAAGCGGTGCTGCCCGGACTGGTGGATATTCAGGTGGTCACACTGGACGATCCCGGGGCATTGCAGCCGCAAGCCCAGATCCAGGTCGCCGAACGCGTCGGTTGGATGAAGGATGCTGCAAGCCTGCCTGAGTTCGAGCGTTATCCGGGGTGATCGCGTCCTGTGCTGTGGTGGACCTCGAACTGGAACGCGATGGCGCGGTGTGCCATCCGGGGCTTGCTGCGCCGATGCTGGCGGACTTGCACCGTATCCTCGCGCGAATGCCGGACGGCCGGGCAGGGCTGCGCATTTCGGATGATCCGGAGCTTGGGTTCATGCTCGGTGAGGGCGGGCCGGTCGGCGCGGTGGCCAAGACCCTATTGGGGGCCGGCGTCCAGCCGGTTCGTGTAGTGCTGTTCGATAAGAACGATGCGGCGGGGTGGGTACTTGGCTGGCATCAGGATCGAACTATCACGGTGCGCCAGAGGATGGATGTGTCCGGCTTCGGCCCCTGGACCGTCAA
This sequence comes from Sphingomonas sp. LH128, assembly GCF_000293195.2. NCBI lineage: Bacteria > Pseudomonadati > Pseudomonadota > Alphaproteobacteria > Sphingomonadales > Sphingomonadaceae > Sphingomonas > Sphingomonas sp. LH128. The sequence continues at coordinate 6,708 of NZ_ALVC01000316.1, read as the reverse complement.
ACAGGGTATAGTCCATGTCGAACCGCCGTTTTCGGTAATCGATGAAATGCTGACTGTGCGCATCCATATCGACCCGGTGGACGATGAAAAAGCGCCTCTGCTTGTCGCTCTGGGCTCACATCGACTTGGGCGGATACCCGCGCCAGCCGTGGAGCAGATTGCGCAGGGTCTGCAGAAGCATGTCTGTCTGGCGGATGCTGGAGACGTCTGGTTCTATCGGACACCTATCCTGCATGCCTCGAATGCCGCACGTCCGGGCCGCAGGAGGAGGGTTTTGCAGGTCGATTATGCGATCGGGGCTTTGCCGTCCGGTCTGGAGTGGCTAGGCATCTGATATCGGATCACAAGAGTGCCCAGCATGTACCAGACCCCGGAAGATCGTCCTGTATACCGCCTGCTCACGGGAGCGGACGACCGCGCTTTCTGTGAGCGCGTGTCGGAAGCGCTGGCGCAGGGCTGGCGGCTCTACGGCTCGCCGTCATTGTCGTGGGATACGGCGGAAAATTGCATGAAGGCGGCCCAGGCCGTCGTCTGGCACGAGGCCGACGTCGTCAGGTAACGTTCAGCGCGTCGGCCGGCTGACGCTGGCGGCGTGGACGATGTGGGCTGCCTGCCCGGTCGCGGTGTAAGTCTTGGTGGCTAGCTCGACTTGCGCCCGGGCGGGCATGGACGGCAGGGCAAGCGGAATCGCTGCGAGCGGCGTTGTCGCCAGGACGATTACGCCGATACCCGCAAAACCCGATCTCATCGAACCACGTCTCCTGCACCAACTCTTCCTGACGAACTGGTGACGGTTCAAAGGGTTCCGTAACGGCCGAGCGCCGCCCACCAACTTTCGCTGTGCGTGCCTTTGTGATGGCGGCGGTCATTCGGCCGCTTCGTTCATGGCCTCCGCCTCGGCGGCCTGGCGCGTCCACATTTCGGCGTAGAGGCCGTCGCGGCGCAGCAGTTCGGAATGGGTGCCGCTCTCGGCCAGCTTCCCTTCGTTGAGGACGAGGATGCGATCGGCGTCCGCAATGGTCGAGAGGCGGTGCGCGATCGATAGCGAAGTGCGATGCTCGGCCACGCGGTGCAAGGTGGCGAGGATATCCTGCTCGGTCCGGGTGTCGAGCGCACTGGTCGCCTCGTCGAGAATCAGGATCGGCGGATTCTTGACCAGTGTTCGCGCGATTGCGACGCGCTGCTTCTCGCCGCCCGAGAGCTTGAGGCCGCGTTCGCCGACTTCGGTTTCGAAACCCTGCGGCAGCCGGTCGATCAGGCCCATCAGCGCGGCGCCGCGTGCTGCCGTCTCGATTTCGTGAGCCTCGGCACCATCGCGACCGTAGCCGATGTTGTAGCCGATCGTGTCGTTGAACAGCACCGAGTCCTGCGGGACGATGCCTATCGCGGCCCGCAAGCTGGTCTGTGCGACTTGCCGGATATCCTGGCCGTCGATCAGGATACGGCCCGAAAGCGGATCGTAGAAGCGATAGAGCAGCCGCGCGATCGTCGATTTGCCCGCGCCGGAAGGGCCGACGATGGCGAACGCCTGTCCCGCAGGCACCTCGAACGACAGGCCATGCAGGATGATGCGATCCGGTTCGTAGCCGAAGACGACGTCGTCGAAAACGATGGACGGCCGGCGAATGACCAGCGCGGGCGCTCCGGGAGCGTCGGGCACTTCGACCGGGGTGTCGAGCAGGCGAAACATCTCCGCCATGTCGATAAGGCCCTGCCGGATCGTGCGATAGACCATGCCGAGCATGTCGAGTGGCCGGAACAGCTGCGTAAGGTAGGTCTGCACGAAGACCAACTGGCCCGCCGTATAATTGCCGCGCCACCAGCCGTAGACCGTCCACGCAAGAGCGCCCGCCATGAGCAGGTTCACCACCACGCCTTGCGCGATGTTGAGCATGCCGAGCGAGTTTTCGCTCTTCACGGCAGCAACGGCATAAGCCCGGGTCGCCTGCGCGTAGCGCTCCTCCTCGCGCTTCTCGGCGGAAAAGTACTTCACCGTCTCGTAGTTCAGCAGCGAATCGACGGCGCGGGCGAGGGCCTGTCCGTCGAGCCGGTTCATCTGCTCGCGCAGCGCCGTCCGCCACTCGGTGATGACGCGCGTGACCCAGATGTAGGCGGCGATGGCGAGCGCCGTCGCAGCGACCAGGCCGGGGCCGAAATTGACCCAGAAGATCACGCCCACCACCAGCAATTGCAGGATCGTGGGGGCAATGTTGAACAGCATGAAATAGAGCATCGTGTCGATGCTCTTGGTCCCGCGTTCGATGGTCTTGGTCACCTCGCCGGTGCGACGGGCGAGGTGAAAGCGCAGCGAAAGGCGGTGCAACTGGCCGAACACGTTCTCCGCCAGTTCGCGCGTCGCGTCCTGCCCGACCTTCTCGAACACGATGTTGCGCAAGTTGTCGAAGCCGGTCTGCGCCAGCCGTCCGGCCGAATAGCCAAGCACCATAAGCATGGTCAGTTGGACCAGCTTTGGCCCGGTCGTGCCCATCAGGTCGACCGCCCACTTCATCATGTAAGGCAGCACCAGCTGCGTCGCCGTGGACAGCACGATGAATACACAAGCCCAGACGATCCGCCAGCGCAGTGCCGGATTGTCGCGTGGCCACAGGTACGGCATGAAGCGCAGGAGGGTGCGCCAGCCATCGTGGCGGGCATTGGAATCGCGGACGGCGGTATCGGGAGGCATGGGCGCTATTTAGGGGTTCGATGGCATGAAACAATCCGGCAATGCGCTGCGGCTTGGCTGAAAGTGTGAGAGCGGATCAGGGCGTCCCGACCAGATCGAACGACACCTTGCGCTTCGTGAAGTCGATGGCGACCCGCTTGAAGGCCCGCAACTCGCGCATTCCGAGGAACATCGCCGGCTTGCGCCCGAGCTTCAGTTCGCCGAAAGCGGGGGCGTCGGCATAGGCGATCACGACGTTGGTGACGCCGATCCCGCCCAGTTCCAGCTTGTCAGCCACGCCGAGATCGACGGCAAGTTCCTGACCGGTAACACTCGATACCGATCCCTTGAGCATCGCTTGTCGCCGCTTTTTCGTCAGCGCGTCCTGCAAGGCGCGGTTGCCGATCGTTCCGCTGGCACCGGTGTCGATGATGACGTCGGTGCGGACGCCATCGACCAGTGCATCGGTGAGGATAAGGCGGCCGGACCGTTGCTTGGCGCGCACGACAATCTCGAAGCCGCGCGCGCCGCCGGTCTCCGCCATGTCGCCGATGGCGATGGTGTTGCGCGCGAAATCGAGCAGGACACGCTGGTGCTGCAGGCTGTCAGTGCCGAGAATGCCGTCGGCGCCCATGTTTGCACGCTCGAGCAGAGGTACGGTCAGGTCGTAGAAGGCCCGGGGGCCGACCGTGATCGACTCGACCCGGGCTGTGGCGACGTCGTGCGCCCCGGCTATTCCGACCACGCGCACTTGCGGTCCCTGCACCAGCCCAAGCGCTCCCGCCAACGTGGTGGAAACGACCGTGCGCTGAGACCCGGTGTCGATGAGGAAGCGATAGGGGCCGACCCCGTGGACGGCGACCGCCACCGTCATGCGCAAGTGGGCGTCTGCATCGCCTTGCACCACGTCGCCCTGCGGCGCCTCGCCGGGCTGCGCCGCCTGCGAGATCGGGGCAGGGGTCGCCCCGAGGATAACGGGATTGGCGATCAGCATCGCCAGCGCCATGCTCATTCCCGACATCGCATCCTCCCCGCGGAGTACATGCTCCGCGTTTCCTTGCTTGCCGATCAGCCTATCATGATGTTGCGTGGAACTCTATGTGAAACAGCAATGTGTTTCAGCCTTGGCTCGGTCGCAGTCGCACGCGGATTGGTCCGAGCACGTGGCCGACCATGCCCGCGATATCGTCGCGTGCGGGGTGCCGCACCAGCGCGATGGCGGCAGCCCACGCGAGCACCGACGCCGTGCCCGTGATCACCAGGCCGACGAAGCCGAGCGTTGCCGGCGATCTCCATACGGTGACGGCATAAATAGCTGGAGCCATCGTCACTACCGCGACGAGGGCGCTCGATACATAGACCCGCAGGGTGGCACGCCACCGGAAGCCGATCAGCCTCTGCAGCCAGAACGCGTAGAGGAAGAACCACCCGAGCCCGTAGACGAGCCGCGAGGCGGCGGCGGCCTCCACGCCGATCGCCGCACCGGCCGCCAGGGTGGCGACCGAAAGCGCCGTATCGGCCAGATTGAACCAGAGCAGGCTCCTCAAGCGTCCCAGCAGGATCGGCAGGTCCATATGCAGCGGCAGGGCAACGAAACAGCACTCGGCCAGCGCGACCAGGGCGAGCAGTGGCGCCGCCTCGGCCCAGCCCGGGCCATAGAGCAACAGGATAACCGGCTCGCTTAAGACCGCGAGCAGCGCCATCGCGGGCCAGACGATCGCGCCATGTGCCGCGACTACGCGCTCGTAGTAGGGGCCAAGGTCCTTGCCCTCGTCCCGCAGCCGCGCGAACGTGGGATAATAGATCGAACTTACCGCTCCCGCGACGAGGTAATGGAGCTGCGTGGCCAGCGCGACACCCCGGCTGAACAGGCCCGCCGCCGTCATCCCCTGCATCCGCCCGACGATGAGGTCGGGCGTGCGCATGCCGATCCCTCCGGAGAGGTAGAGCAGCGCGCTGCCGGAGCCGAAGCTGATGATCTCGCGCGCCCGCTCGCGCCGCACGCGAAGGCTCGGCGGGGTCGGGCGCAGGAACTGAGCGGCGACGGCTCGCGCGCCGGCCTGTGCGATCATCGCCCAGGCCAGCGAGGTCGCCGAAAATCCCAGCGCCGCCAACGTCAATGCGCAGGCGCTGTTCGTCACCGATCCGGTCGCGTTGACGATGAACGTGCCCCTGAAGTCGAGCCGCCGCGACAGCAGTGCCACCGGAACGATGCTCCAGGGATTGAGCAGGTAGGACGCCGCGATCAGCCCAAGTATGGGAAACAGCTTCGGCTCTGCATAGAAGCGCGAAACCGGCCATGCGATCGCCATGATCAGGGCGGCGAGCAGGAACGAGAAGCCTGCCGCGATCACGGTGCAATGCCGTACGGTATCCTCGTCCGCAGTGGGATGGCGACCGAGATAGCGGGTGAGGCCGAAGTCCTGGATCACCGACAGGATCATCGCAGCTGCCAACGCCACCGAGAACAGCCCGATCTCCTCGGGCTTCAGGAAGAAGCGCGAGACGATGACCGAGGTTGCGAACTGGAGCACGAATTGCGTGTACTGGCTTGCCGCCGCCCAGAGCGCCGCGGACTTGACGCTGCCGGTTCCCCGGCCTGCGTCAATCGCGCTGGTTTCGGCGGGCTGCGTTTCGATATCGATCGACATGAGCGACGATCAGGCCGAGGTCGAGGTGGTCAGCGTGGCGGCGAGGCGCAGTGCACGCACCGGCTCCCCGAAACGCACCAGCCGGGCCACGGTGCGCCACATGCCGTCACGGCGTCCGCCATCGCGCAAATGGCTCACCAGAAGGTCGAAGCCTTCGTCGCGCATCGCGCTTGCCGAATAGAGCAGGCCCAGCGCAACCTGCTCGCGGACCTGACGGGAAATACCCGGCCGGCCGAACAGCGAGTCCAGTTCGTCGATCGGCGGCAGTCGGTCGAGGGCGGCCGTCGGGTCCGGGCGTCCGGCCCTGCGTTCGCGCCAGGCGACTTGCGCCACGGCGGTACCTATCTGCTGTTCGGTGGCGTGACGGGACGAAACCTGTCCGGGATAGCGCCGATACCGAAGCAGGCGCTCGGGGATATTGCCCAGCCTGGTCACGCTCGAAAGCCGCAGCCACAGGTCTAGGTCCTCGCAATGCCTGAATGCGGCGTGATATCCGCCGACCGAGCGCACGACGTCGCGGCGATACATCGCGGCAGGGTGGCAAATCAGTTGCCCTCCGACCTCGATGGCGCCGAGCAGTTCCTCATGGGTTTCGGGATGATCGGCACCGGAGCGGACAAGTTTCTCACTATCCTCGCCGATGTCTTCGCTCCAGCTGCCAACGACGCCATAGTCCGGATGGTTCGCCAGGAAGGCGATTTGTCTGCCGAAGCGATCCGGCCTGCAAATGTCGTCGGCGTCCATGCGGGCGATGATCGGCGCTCGGGCGGTCTCGATCATCTCGTTGAGGCTGGCCACGAGACCGCGATTTTCCCGAACGATCGGCCGGATGCGCGAATCTTTCCCGGCGTATTCCCGCAGCATGGCGGCCGACCCGTCGCTGGACCCGTCATCGACGATGAGGAATTCGAAATCGCTGAAATCTTGCGCCAGCACGCTTTCGATTGCGGACGCAAGAAAGCGCTCGCCGTTGAAGACGCTCATGGCCACGCTGATCGCCGGTGTCGGCATGTAGGTAACAGGTTCCTCGCTGTGTGTTGCGGCGCAAGCGCGTTTGCACGTTGGGCCTTATGCGCAGCGCGGTAAAGAAAGCGTGTGGAATGCGAAAAGCCGGCGAGGGCACGGTTGGCCCGAAGGTGGCCATATCCTTGGAGGCCGTGATTGGCGGGCGATCGTTTGTTGAAAACATTTTTGAAAATTGGCTGTTGACCGAATCAGAAGCCCCCCTTAGAGGCCGCTTCACCGCAGCGGAGCACGCTTCTGCTACGGTCGCCAACACAGACGGACAGCTAGTTCCCCCGATCGCAAGAACGAGGGACGCTTGGTTGTCCGGCTTTACTGTTCGGCGGGTCTGGCCCGCAAGGCTGGTTCGTTCTTTGACATTGTAGGTTT
>NZ_ALVC01000315.1:0-3432 GCF_000293195.2 Sphingomonas sp. LH128 | reverse complement strand
GCAACGCCCCCTGACTCGCCTTGCTCCGCCCTCATATTGACCTTACCTCATCAATGCAACACATCAGACAATTCTGGACCAAGGAAGAACGAACAGGAACCGCTTGCGGAAACCGGACAGAAGCGAGTGGCATCATCGTCATTTTAAAGCTCGTGTCGACGCAGAAGGCCGTGCGTCGCGCCAATATTGCTGGCGGTGAAAGTCCACGCTCGATCATAAAAACTGACCTTACCAATGACGAGCCTTCAAGATGGATTGATGGACGAAATACACGATATCGTCCGCCCGCTATGTGGGGCGAAATTTCGCAGGGTCGAATATGCCTCAGTAGTCGAGCGGGATTGCATTGATGCGAACGGACCGATTGAGAAGAGTCGAGGTGCCGGCCTTGGACGGCTATTGCCCATCGACCACGGGAAGGACGCGTGAGGTTCTACTCCGAGGCACGCCCGCTTGACGACTGGGCAGGTCCAGTCGCAAATGCTGCCGAAATTGAGAAAATTATTGTCGTTTCGCAGAAGATTTTGGGCAAATGGCTAACGCCGTGGTTCCATCGTTAGCTTAAGACGAGGCGGACGGGATTTTGTATGTCCATGGGAACCAGCATAGGACTGGAGATCGGCGGGTCAGCGGGAGTGAGCGAGGGTGAAGTCGACTATGGTCGGGGCCGTAAATCCGGGGCGTCGAAGAAATCGCAAAGAAGTCAGATACGATCGGTAATGAACTGATGGGGTCGTCGAAATTCGCTGCGTCCAGATAATCGATCGCATTGCTTTCACGGGTCGGAAGCTTGCCACCTGTCACATCACTTATGCAAAACGTCCGTCGGAACCGGCACAGCCGGGTCGTAGAAATTATGCTCCAGGAACGCTCGAATGCGTTTGGCGATTTCCGGCGATGCCGAACCGAAGTCGCCATGGCCGCCGCCTTCTACCGTCTGGAAAAACACCGGGACCCCAGCCTTGCGCAGAGCCGCATCCAGGGAAACGGATTGTTGGTAGTTGACGAGCGGATCCTTCGTACCCTGGATAATCAAAAAGGGTGGATCACTGGCATCGACATGGGAAATAGGCGAAGCGTCCCGCGCGACATCGCCTTTCTCCGCCACTGTACCGCCCAGCAAAGTTGTCAGTATCCCGGGCAGACCGAAATGCGTCAGATCTGACGGGCCGAACATATCGACCACACATTGCACTTTGCTGGATCGCCCGAGATTGTCGCCGATGCTGCCTTCGGCTGACGCTTCTCCGCTGGTCACTCCCAGTTGTGCGGCAAGGTGGCCACCGGCCGAATCTCCCATCGCGCAAATGCGCTTCGGGTCGAAGCCATATTGCTTCGCATTTGCGCGGATCCAACGGGTCGCTGCCTTGACGTCATAGATCTGGGCAGGCCATTTATCCTGCCAGCTCAGTCGGTATCCGATGGAAACGGCGGCATATCGTCCGCTGTTAACGAGGTCCATTACGCTGGGCCGGGCCATGATCTTGCTCCCAACAGCCCAACCGCCGCCGTGGATATAGGCGATCACGGGCAGTGGCCCCCGAACCGTGGCCTTTTTCGGAAGATAGATATCGACGCGCTGACGCGGATCGCCCGTGCCCGCATAGGCGATGTCTTCGATCAAGCGCACATTGGTGCCGAGCGGAACGCGGCCGGCCCCGACGGGATCAAGATCGAAGGCGACATACTCGTCCAGCGTGATTACGCCGTCCTTGTCCGCATCGCTCTTTTGCAGCGATGCCGCCAACATCGGGGGAACTTCCGCCAGCGTGACCTTGCCGTCCTTGTTGGCATCCAGAGCCTGCCATTGGGGCCTAAGACGAACCTGGTCCGCGACTTGCGGCTGTGCGTTTGCCGCAGGGGCAAGCGACACCAGCAGCAGCGTCATTACAGATCTTGCGATATTCATTCCCGGTCCCTTGAACATAGCGGACGCCCGGAGGCGACTGTCCCCCGATTTGCTGGCAAAACGCGCACCATGCAATGGCATGGAGCGCGTCGACACCGATCAGAACTTCTTGCTAATGCCAAGTTGCACAAAGCGACCAAGCGTGAATCCGGAGAAGCCTGGCGACGGCGAGGTGACGCCCCCCAGCCCGTTGAACAGCGGCGGATCCTGGTCGAAGACGTTGTCGATGTTCAACGTTATCCCTGCATCCTTCCAGATGCCCTGCCCCTCCGGAGCATACTGGAACGCCAGGTTGACGACATTGAATGCACCGACCTTCGACTGCTGCAAATTGGCCGCCGAAGGTACGGTGGCGTAGCCATCCGTATGCTGCCATGTCGCCTGGGCCAGCAGCGGCCCGAACTTGACGCCGCCCGTCGTCGAGAGGTGCAGGCGGGAGACCCCATTCGCGTCCAGATCTGAAAATGGTGCGCCGGCGTAGGCCTGGACCTTGTAGGTCAGGATATAAGTCCCCGAAACCCCGCCGAAGATCGACCCGAAGCTGGTGTCGTAAGTCATGTTGGCGTTGAAATCGAGACCATCGGTCTTCACGCGCCCGAGGTTCTGGGATCGCGAGTCCATGAGCGCATAAACCGAACTCGGATTGGCGATATAGGGCGCGGCGTTTTGCGGCGTGGCGGAGAGAGCCGCGAAGGCCGCTATCTGCGCTGCCGTGGGCGCCATGATGTAGTTGTTGGGAAACTGCGTGAAGAACAGCGAAGGATTGAAGAAGGGAGGCGTGCTGATACGGTCCCGGAAATCGATGTTGTAATAGGTCAGCCCTGCCGAAAAACCCTTCAGGAAGGTCGGTCGGAAATCCGTGCCGACCTGAGAACACCGGGAATAAAAGGGGCCAGGGATCGGACCGGAGCACCGGGATAGAAAAGGGCCAGTCCTGTTAGACCTTCGCTTTTGTGCGGAGGTGGAAGGATGAAGAGAGTGGAGCTTTATCAGAAGGTCCGCCGCGCCGTACTGATTGACGGGATGAGCCGTCGCGCTGCCGCCCGGTATTTCGGGATCGACCGCAAGACTATCGACAAGATGCTGTGCTTTGCGGAGCCGGCTCCACATGGCCGAAGTGGTCGCACCTACGGTCGTAAGCTGGCCGGATTTACGGACATTATCGACAAGATCCTGGAGGATGATCGCACGGTCCATAGCAAACAGCGGCACACTGCTGCCCGTATCTTCGAGCGGCTGCGCGATGAGCATGGCTTCACCGGCGGCATAACGATTGTTCGCGATTATGTGGCCGGTGCCAAGCTGCGCAGTCGCGAGGTATTTATCCCGCTGAGCCACAAGCCGGGCCACGCTCAGGTGGACTTTGGCGAGGCCGACGGGATCATCGATGGCAAGCTGGTTCGGTTTCACTATTTCTGCATGGACCTGCCGCATAGTGATGCGCCGTTTTTCAAAGCCTATCCTGCCGAGGTCGCGGAGGCTTTTTGCGAAGGCCATGTTGCGGCTTTCGCCTTCTTCGGCGG
>NZ_ALVC01000314.1:0-3926 GCF_000293195.2 Sphingomonas sp. LH128 | reverse complement strand
CACCGCCGCCGAAGCCGCCGCCACGGTTACCACCGCCGAAGCCGCCACCGCCGCCGAAGCCGCCGCGATCACCGCCGCCACCGTAGCTGCTGCCGCCGCCGCCGAAGCCGCCGCGGTCACCGCCGCCGAAGCCGCCGCCACCGAAACGGTCACCGCCACCGAAGCGATCTCCGCCACCAGCGTAGAACGGATCGAACTCGTCTTCTCCGCCCCGCTTATTGTCGCGTCCCCTTCCGCGACGACCTCTATCAAAACCCATGTCTACTAGCGTACCTTCGCTGCGCCCCAGAAGTATTCGTCAGGCGGGCGGACGATCCACGCCAAACGTCAGGCAAGCGACCGGGCTAAGGCCCGGCCCTCTCCTGCGAACATGACTCTTACACGACTCCAAACGCGATGGCGAACGGAAATGCGGGGTCCTTGCAGCGCTTCACGACGAATTAGCGGTTTTTAAGCGACGAATGGGCTTGCCTGATTGCCCCGAAGCGGCTTGAAGGCCGGTTTCCGGCACCGCCCGGCCGCTCGACTACGGGAGAATGCGCAGATGTTCCGCCAGATTACCGAGACCGTCTTCGCCAGCCCGCAGATCGACGTCGCCATGATCGCCGAGGCCAAGGCACTGGGAATCGTACGGATCGTCAACAATCGCCCCGAAGGCGAGAGCGAGGACCAGACCCCCGGCGACGCCATCGCAGCGGCGGCCCGGGAAGCGGGAATCGACTACGTCGCGATTCCCGTGACTCACGCAGGGTTCAGCCAGGCGCAGGTCGATGCCATGGAGCAGGCCCTCGACGTCGAGGGGCCGGTGCTCGCCTATTGCCGCTCGGGCACGCGCTCGACGCTGCTGTGGGCGCTGGCCCGCGCCAAGGCCGGTGACAGCCCGGCGGTGATCGCCTCGAAGGCAGCCGGCGCAGGTTATGATGTCAGCCCGGTGCGCCAGTTGATCGAAATGCTGTCCGCCGGTCGCTAAGCCGAATACGTCCGAGCGAGCGATCCATAATATGGGCGCCGCCAAAAGCTAGAGCGCGTCGTCTCCTTGCTCGCCGGTGCGGATTCGCACGACTCGATCGAGCGCGAACACGAAGATCTTGCCGTCGCCGATCTCGTCGTTGTTGGCGTGTGCGCGGACGATGTCGATGACGCGCGGCGCCATCTCGTCGGTCACCGCGATCTCAAGCCGCAGCTTGGGCAACATGCTCGAGGTATACTCGGCGCCGCGATAAACTTCGGTCTGCCCTTTCTGGCGGCCGTGCCCGCTGACTTCCGAAACCGTCAGGCCCGACACGCCGGAAGCAGCCAGCGCCTCCTTCACTTCGGTGAACTTGAACGGCTTGATGATGGCCGTGACGTACTTCATGCGCGTTCCCCCACTCGTCACCCCGCTGAAACAGCATCCCACAAGTCGCATGCATAAAAAAGGGGCCGGAGCGGCTGGCTCCGGCCCTTTGAAGGTTGTGTTCGCAGGAGGAACATCGGTTGGCGACGACGGGAGGGAGGAGAGGAGGAAGTTCCCGCCGCCGCCAAACTGGAGATTCTTAGTTGTAGGCGCGCTCGCCGTGCTCGCCGATGTCGAGGCCGTCGGCTTCGACTTCGGGAGTGACGCGCAGGCCGGTGACTGCCTTGGCGATGAAGATCGCGATCACGGTGCCCACGGTCGCGAGGACCACGGTGGCGAGGACCGCCTCGATCTGGATCACCAGCTGCGGGCCGATGGCGAAGTCCGCCTTGCCGGGGCCGCCGAGCGACGGGGCATAGACGATGCCGGTGCCGATGGCGCCGACGATACCGCCGATGCCGTGGACGCCGAATGCATCGAGCGCGTCGTCATAGCCGAGCATCGGCTTGAGCTTGCTGACCGCGAAGAAGCAGATGATCGAAGCCACAGCGCCCAGGATGATGGCACCAAACGGACCGGAGTTGCCCGCTGCCGGGGTGACCGCGACGAGACCGGCGACGACGCCCGAGCAGAAGCCCAGGGCCGAACCCTTGTGACCCGCCAGACGCTCGGCGAGCATCCAGAACAGGCCTGCCGAAGCGGTGGCGACGAAAGTGTTGATCATGGCGAGCGAGGCCGCGCCGTTGGCCGAGAGCGCCGAACCGGCGTTGAAGCCGAACCAGCCCACCCACAGCAGGCCGGTGCCCACCATGGTCAGCGTCAGCGAGTGCGGCGGCATCGGCTCGGCCGGGAAGCCCTTGCGCTTGCCGAGGATGATCGCGGCGACCAGCGCCGAGACACCGGCGTTGATGTGGACGACGGTGCCGCCCGCGTAGTCGAGCGCGCCGAGGCCGAAGAAATAGCCGGTCGGTGCCCAGACCATGTGCGCGATCGGGAAGTACACGATCGTCAGCCAGACGACCGCGAAGACCATGACCGCCGAGAACTTGATACGCTCGACCGTGGAGCCCAGCACCAGCGCGACGGTGATCGCGGCGAAGGTCATCTGGAAGCAGGCGAAGACGTATTCGGGAATGGTGCCCGAGACCGAATCGGGGGTGACGCCCGCGAGGAACGCCTTGCCGAAGCCGGCAACGAAGGCGTTACCACCCTCACCGAAGGCCATCGAGTAGCCGTACATGACCCAGATGAGCATGGCGAGCGAGGCCGCGGCGCCGATCTGCGTCATGGTTGAGAGCATGTTCTTCGAGCGGGTCAGACCGCCGTAGAACAGCGCGAGGCCGGGGAGGATCATCAGGAAGACGAGGACGGTGGACGTCATCATCCAGGCGGTGTCGCCCTTGTCGACGGTCGGCACGGCGTCCTGGGCGAAGGCGGCGGTGGAAACGGCGAGCGACGCGAGCGTCGCACCAATTCCGCCGGAAACCTTGGCAAAAATCTTGCGGTTCATCGTGAAAGCTCCCCTCAGAGCGCGGTGTCGCCAGCCTCGCCGGTGCGGATGCGCACGGCCGAAGCAAGGTCCAGGACGAAGATCTTGCCATCACCGATGGCCTCGGTGCTTGCGACCTGCTGGATCGTCTCGACGATCTTGGGTGCCAGATCGTCAGGTGCAGCGACCTCGATCTTCACCTTGGGCAGCATGTTGGTCGAGTACTCGGCGCCGCGGTAGATCTCCGTCTGACCCTTCTGGCGACCGAAGCCCTTCACTTCCGAAACGGTCATGCCGGCGACGCCAATGCCCCCCAGCGCCTCCCGCACTTCGTCCAGCTTGAAGGGCTTGATGATGGCTATGATGAACTTCATGCCTATCCCCTGTTAGCCACCGGCCCCAGCGCCGGCTAACAGGATACTAAGCAAGGGGTGTGCCAGTTTACCGATCAGCAAGAATCAGTGCTGATTCAACAGGTGGATAAACCGTAGATCGCGCCGGAAGCACGCAACGTCGCCCGATTCATGGGCAGTTGCCTAAATTTTAGGCAACACAAGCGAGGCACAGACCGGGAGATGGTCGGAGCCTATCGCCGATAACGGGCTGTGGTGCACATTGGTTCCCACGACTTCCCACTCGGCGGACACGACGATCCGATCGAGCAGTGCCATCGGCCGCCGGGACGGAAAGCTCCGGCCCGGCGCCAGCACCTGCCAGCCCACGCCGAATTCACGAAGGCATCCGCCGCGCTGCGCCCATTCATTGAGGTCGCCCATCATCACGGTCGGCACGCGCTCGGCGCAGTCGGCGCAGTGGGATAGCACCGAACGAACCTGATGCCGCCGCCGGATGCCCGAGAGATCCAGGTGCATGCCAACTACCCGCAGGCGCCTGCCCTCGATCAGGAGGTCCGCCCGCACGGCCCCGCGCGGCTCCAGCACCGGCAGCGGCACCGGCGCCGCCTCGACGATGTCGATACCTTTGCGCACGAGGATCGCATTGCCATGCCAGCCGAGGCTGTCCGGCTTCATCGACATGGGAACAGCGACATAATCGGTAGCGGCGTGGATCGCCTCGAGCGGCAGCACCGCCCTACGGCGG
>NZ_ALVC01000313.1:0-6343 GCF_000293195.2 Sphingomonas sp. LH128 | reverse complement strand
CCACCGGCAAGGTCCGCCTGCGCTTCGAAGCACGCATCACCAAGTTCTCCGACCTCGCCCCCGACGACATGCGCGCCGCATTCGAAAGCGACTGATCGCGCAAATCCTCCCTGCCGCGCAGCGATGGGGAGGTGGCAGCGCGAAGCGCTGACGGAGGGGTCTTATCCCCCCTCCACCACCGACTTCGTCGGCGGTCCCCCTCCCCGAGCAAGCTCGGGGAGGAGTTTACTTCGCCGCCACCGCCTTCACGATGATCTCGTCCAGCTTGCGCGGATCGACCGACATCACCACGCGCGCCTTCTGCTCGCCGAGGCCGGGCTGGTAATGCTCGCGCCAGCTGAGCGTATCGCCGTACGTCGCGCCGAACGCCGCGTCGTAATCGACGTAGAGGTCCTCCGCCCCGGTCACCACCGAGGGATCGAGCAGCACGGCGGCGACGATCTCGTCCCACAGCGGGAAGCCCGGCTCGAAGCCCGCGATCGCCTTGCCCAGTTCCGGCTTCGCGCCCTTCGCGGCGCGGTCGAGCAGCTTGCGGCTCAGCTGCGTCGCGGTCGAGGGATCGACCGGCACGACGGTGATCTGCTTCCACGGCGCGCGGCTGACGATGCTGGCGGCCTCGGGATCGAGGCGGATGTTGAATTCGCGGCGCGGCGAATTGGCGAACTCGCGCGCGAACTCGACGGCCGAGCGGTCATCGAGCACGCGGTGCGGGTTGAAGCTGCCGCCCATGTAGATCAAGCCTTTGGCAAGGCTCGCAAATTCTGGATCGAGACGCTGCGCCAGCGCAAGGTTGGTCATCGGACCACCCTCGACGATGGTGATCTGGCCGGGGTACTTGCGGACCATCTCGATCATGAAGACGGCGGCCATCTTCGAGGCGACCTTGGTGGTCGGCGCGCCCCAGGGCAGGTTCGAAAGGTCGTAGGGGGTGTAATAAGGCGGCGTCGACTGCTGCGTGGGCTCGACCCACTGCTTCATCCACGCGCCCTTCCATGTCAGCTTGCCGTAAAGCGCTTCCCAGCGCTCGGTCGCCTTCTCGGTGTTCATGAGCGGATAGACCGCACCCTGCGCCACCGGAACGTCGGTACGGCCCATGATCTCCAGCCCCCGAAGCTGCAGCGCCGCACCGCGCGGTGCCCACCAGTTGCCGGTCACGCTGGTCACACCCACCACGTCGATCTGAGGCGAATTGAGCAGCATCATGTGCATGAGCGAGAAGCCCTCGTCATCGATGATGACTTTCTGCGGGGCGGGCTTGTCCTCGGCCCGCACAGGCAGGGCGAAACAGACCGCCGCCGCCGTCAGCAGCGAGGAGACAGCGCGGATCACGGCATTCAGGGGGGGCATCGGTTATCCTTGTTGGCAGACCATACGAAAAGGGCGCCGGTTTGACCCGGCGCCCTTCGCTTCATCAGAAGTTGAAGCGGACTTCGCCGCCGATGATGCGCGGTTCGTTGAGCATCGCCGTCAGGTTGTTGAAGTCGATCGCGCCGACGACGCGGATCTGGTTGGTGATGTTGCGGGCGAACGCCGCAACCTCGTAGCCGCGCTTGTTGTCGCGGTAGCCGACGCGCGCGCCGCCCTCGAGGTAGGCCTTACCCGTGAACTCGATCGAGTCGTACAGGAACAGGTTGATCTTCGAGCGGTACGACCAGTCGGTGTAGGCGAAGATCTCGTTGTCGTTGCCCAGCGGCACGGCGTAGCGCAGCGTCGCGTTGCCGATCCAGCGCGGAGCCTGCGGCAGACGGTTGCCGTCGATCGCGGCCAGCGTAGTGCCGTTCACGGTCACCAGCGGATCGGTCACGGTGCAGCCGCCGCCGCAAGGCGCGACGTAGAGGTCCTTGTCCTTCAGTTCGGTGTAGTTGTAGCTGCCGCCCAGCGTCAGCACGAGGTTTTCGACCGGGGTGGCCGAGAATTCCGCCTCGACGCCGTAGCCGATCGCCTTCTTCGCGTTCATCAGCTGCGTGACGTTCGAACCACCGCCAACGGCGGTCAGCTGGATGTTCTTGGTGTCGAAGTAGTAACCATCGACCGAGAAGTTGAACAGTCCGGGCTGCTCGGTCTTGAAGCCGACTTCGTAGGAGGTCGTCGTCTGCGGCTTGGCCATCGTCGCGACACCGGCGGCGGTGTCGTTCTTGAGCGCCGCGCCGAGGTAGCCCGATGCCACGCGGGCGTAGATGCTGCTCGACGAGGAGAGCTTGAACGTCGCGCTGCCGTCCCAAGACAGCTTCGAACCGTTGGCGCGGCCGGTGGAACGCGCGGCGGTCGTCGAATCGATGTCGGCGCCACTGACGAGGACGCCATAGCGCTTGTCATGCGACCAGCGCAGGCCGCCACGCAGGATCAGCGAATCCACCGGCGTGTACTCGACCGAGCCGAAGGCCGCATACGTCTCGTTGTCGAGGTGCGAGACGCTGGTGGGCGAATAGGCGTTGGTGTTGGACCACGAACCGCTCGCGCTCTCGAGGTTCTGGTTGAAGTAGTATGCGCCCGCCTGGAAGCTGACGTCGCCGAACTTCTTCGAAGCGAAGCGCAGTTCCTGGCTGAACTCCTTCGGCGTGGTGTCGCCGCCGGTCTGGACCTGGAACGGGACGTTGCCGACGTAGCCGCCGTCGATGTCGCCGCGCGAGAAGACGCTGGCGCGCTCCCATGCGGTGATCGAGTAGAGCGAACCGGCGCCGTCGAACTCATAGCTGGTCTGGATGTTGGCGCCCCAGCTTTCCAGGGTCTGCGGGTTCGAGCCGTTCTGCGCCGTATGCTCGATGTCGTAGCCGGCGACGAGGTCGTTGGTGCCCTTCTGGATCGCGTTCGCACGGAACAGGCGCGCGGTGCCCTTCAGCGAGCGGGCGTGCGCGTTGACGAGGATGTCGAGCGGACCGTCCTCGTACTCCAGCTGGAAGCGACCGGCGTAGTCCTGGTAGCCTTCGAACTTCTTCTCGTTAATGGTCGCGGCGTAGTCGTTCTTGACCCAGTCGTCACGGCGCTGGACGAGGCCCGCGACGCGGAAGCGCAGCTTGTCGGTCAGCGGCGCGCCGACGGCGGCTTCCAGGTTGACGGTGTTGTAGGTCGCCCACGAAGCGCTGACGTGCCCGTCCACTTCCTCGGTCGGACGCTTGGAGGTCAACTTGACCACGCCTGCCGGCGTGTTGCGGCCGAACAGCGTGCCCTGCGGTCCCTTCAGAACTTCGACGTTCTCGAGGTCGAAGGCCGGGAAAGCCTTGAGCATCGGGCTTTCGAGCGCAACGTTGTCGTACACCACCGAAACCGGCTGCGCCGCGTCAGCGCTGAAGTCGGTGTTGCCAAGGCCGCGGATGTAGAAGCGCGGAAAGGTGCGGCCGAACGAGGATTCGATCTGCAGGCTGGGCACGCGCGCGGCAAGGAAGCGGATGTCCTGGCCGCTGGAGTTCAGCACGGCCAGCTTCTCGCCCGAAAGCGTCGAAACCGCGACCGGCACGTCCAGCGCACGCTCTTCGCGGCGCAGCGCGGTCACGACGATTGCGTTGTCTCCCTCTTCGGCCACCGGAGCGCCGCTCTGCGCAAGGGCAGGCGCGGCGAACGAAGCGGAAATCGCGAGGACCGAAACCGCCGTAAAACGGCGCAAACGAGCAGAATTCAAAATTACCCCCTGAGGTAGCCATGTTTTGGGATGGGGGGCCGATAAGCTGACCAGCGCTGTCATTCAACAGCAATGAACCGCACAGCGCGTTGCGAAAAATGGCGCGGCAATTTTGCAACGCAACATGGCAACCGGGCTCGGAGTCGCGCGCAAAGGCGGCTTGCGGGTTCACCAAGAAACCGCAGCGTCAGCAACGGTTAAAGACGTTATCACGGACTTCGTTAAAGAGGTTAAGGCTTCCTGCGACCGCACTGCAGCAAGCATATTTGGCGAGACTGGTGAAATGTCCGTGTTTGCCGTGCCCCGGCGCGTTCCCGTAGTGTCGAGGCCGCATGGCATCGCACGATTTTTGCATCAGGTTTTGCCGAACCTGTGCCAGCGACGTTCAACCAGGCAAGCTTTTACGGGAGCAATGATTCTGTCGTCCCGGTTCGGACACGACACTTCCGGAACGCGCCTCGCCCACTTGATCGGCGATGGTGCCTTGCCCGACGACGCCGCCCCCGGATAGCCAACGACTTTTCTTTATCGGTGAAGTGCTTGCCTGATAGGCACGATACCAACGCTTGAACCGTTCATGAGGCGCGCAAACCTTGCTTCGGCTACCCCGACCAGTAAACTTCTTGCCCGAGTCCGTGACGTCGCGGACGGAGAGCTCGCACATCCTCAGGTTTGCTTCGCAATCACACCCCTTTCTTCAGCAGCACGGTCCGGAGCATCGATAGAGCCACTTCCCCGCGCTGGTTGGTCAACTCGTGCCGGAACACGACGATCCCTTGTCCGGGCCGCGACCTGCTCTCGCGCATCTCGACCACTTCGCTCGCGCAGGTCAGGGTATCGCCGATGAAGGTCGGCTTGGGCGTAATCACTTTGTCGAAGCCGAGGTTGGCGACGAGCGTGCCGACTGTCGTGTCCGCGATCGACAGGCCCACCGCCAGGCTGAAGGTGAAGGTCGAATTGACCAGGATCTGCCCGAACTCGCTGGCTTTCGCGGCCTCAGCGTCGAGGTGCAGGGGCTGCATGTTGTGGGTCATCGCCGAGAACAGCAGGTTGTCGGTCTCGGTGACGGTACGGCTCGGCTGATGCGTCAGGCGGTCACCGACCTGCCATTCATCGAAAAAACGTCCGGGCATCCTAGTCGGTCTCCTCGATCTGCACGAGTAGGGCATCGACCTGCACCTGCTGGCCGGGGGTCGCCGCGAGCGCCCTGACGGTGCCATCGAACGGCGCGGTCAAGGTGTGCTCCATCTTCATGGCTTCGAGGGTCAGGAGTTTCTGTCCCTTGGTCACCGTCTCGCCCTGTTTCACCTCGACGGCGATGACCTTGCCCGGCATGGGTGCAACGATCGCGCCGGAACTGTCTGCCGCGCCATGCGCGCCGTCGCGTCGCCATGGCGCCAGCAGCCAGGCCTGCCCCTGTTCGGTGACGAGGACGCTGCTGGCAGGCTCGTCGCTCCCATCGTCAATCTCGAGCTCGATCTTCTCGCCATCGAGCAGGAACCACGCGGTTCGCCGCGGCGGCGCGTTCAGCCGCAGGCCCGGCGCGATGCCGGCCGGAACGAGTGACGAAGCGCCCGCACGAAGGGTATCGGCCGAAGGCACCGGCGGCTGCGCCAGAGCCTCGCCGTCGCGCCCGATCAGACCGGTATCGACTTTGCCTGCCGCGAAGTCGGGGTGCTGCAGCGCTTTGACGAGGAACGAGGCATTGGTACGTACCGGCCAGACGGCGGTGTCCTCGAGCATCGCGCCGAGCCGTTCCCGCGCCTCGTCGCGGTCGTCGCCCCAGGCGATGATCTTGGCGATCATGGGATCGTAGAAGGGCGAGACTTCGGCGCCTTGCGTGACGCCGGTGTCGATGCGCCCTGTTTCCTTGGCGCCCTCGGATTCGCCGAACTGCAGCAGTTCGAGGCGGCCGATGCTGGGAAGGAAGCCCTTCGCCGGGTCTTCGGCATAGAGGCGCGCCTCCATCGCCCAGCCATCGATGCTCAGGTCGTGCTGCGGCAGAGGCAGCGGCTCGCCGCTGGCAACGCGCAGCTGCCATTCGACGAGATCGACCCCGGTGATCGCCTCGGTGACCGGGTGCTCCACCTGC
Source organism: Sphingomonas sp. LH128 (assembly GCF_000293195.2). Classification (NCBI taxonomy): domain Bacteria; kingdom Pseudomonadati; phylum Pseudomonadota; class Alphaproteobacteria; order Sphingomonadales; family Sphingomonadaceae; genus Sphingomonas; species Sphingomonas sp. LH128. The sequence goes on along the minus strand of NZ_ALVC01000313.1, from coordinate 635 downwards.
AGGCGGGTGTTCATCTCCATGAACCAGATGCGATCGGCGGAGAGTGCGCCAGAGCCGTCGGCGATGAACTCGATGGTCCCGGCGCCGACATAGTCCACGGCCTTTGCGGCGCGCACGGCGGCGGCGCACAGCGCCTCGCGCGTGGCCAAGTCCATGCCCGGCGCGGGGGCTTCCTCGATGACCTTCTGGTGGCGGCGCTGAAGCGAGCAGTCGCGCTCGAACAAGTGGACGACGTTGCCGTGCTGGTCGCCGAAGACCTGCACCTCGATGTGGCGGGGAGAGGCTATGTACTTCTCGATCAGCACGTGGTCGTTGCCGAACGAAGCGGCCGCCTCGCGCTTGCAGGAGGCGAGCGCGTCGGCGAAGGCGTCGGCACTCTCGACGAGGCGCATGCCTTTGCCGCCGCCGCCCGCGACGGCCTTGATGAGCACCGGGTAGCCGACCTTGTCGGCCTCCTGGCGGAGCAAGCCGGGTTCCTGGTTCGCGCCCATGTAGCCCGGCGTCACCGGAACTCCGGCCTCGGCCATGAGCGTCTTGGCGGCGTCCTTCAGACCCATTGCCGTGATCGAGGACGGGTTCGGACCGACCCAGACCAGCCCCGCGTCGATGACGGCCTGCGCGAACTCGGCGTTCTC
>NZ_ALVC01000312.1:0-4397 GCF_000293195.2 Sphingomonas sp. LH128 | reverse complement strand
AGTCGTGCCGGTGATCCGGCGGTCAGGGTCGCTCTGTTCGAGGCAGCGCACGTTCTGATGACGCGCGTGGCGAAATGGTCGAAGATCAAGGCCTGGGCAATGAATATCGCCAAGCGCCGCAGCGCGAAGCGCGCCAAGGTCGCGCTCGCCCGCAAGCTTGGCATCATTCTGCACCGGATGTGGGTCGATGAAGCCGACTTCAGGTACGGCCAGCCGGCATAGCCTTCGAGGAGAGAAAAGATGCCCGGATACTCAGCTACGTAGAGGTCCCCTGCGGGTGACCGGCGAGGGGACGATGGTCAGGGACAAGCCGCTGGACGCTTTGGCGATCAACGCCGTTTTCGAGATCGGCTACCCTGATTTTTCCGACCGCATCATGTGACGACCACGCGTCGATCACGGACAGAAGCATGAACCCCAAGTCGATCTACCTTGCAGTCCCGCACCCAATGACAGAAGGTGTCCAATTGCTGCGGAGCGCGCGTTGGCATGTTGAAGGCAGGGCCTATGATCGGGCGCTCGCCTTGATCTTGGAGGCACATGCCGATCTACCCATGGCCGCGTTCTGGGGACAGGGGCACTCCGCCTCCAGCGACGGACAGTTCTTCCTCGCGACCGAGCGGGGCGAAGCGATGAACATGGTCAACGCCAAATACGGCAATGTCCCAGGCTTGAAAGGATACAGCCATGTCTCTGATCAATACGCGCCGTTTGCTACCCAGGTCATCCCGGCGACCGTCAGCAAAGGCACCCTATATTCTCGACGGGCTGCTCATGAATGACGCAGGCCGCCATGTCCGTCAGCACATTGCCGATACGGGCGAATTTACCGATCACGTCTTCGTCGCCTGCTCGCTTCTCGGCTACAGGTTCGCGCCACGCATCCGCGACCTGCAACAGAAAAGACACTATGCCTTTACCCCCGGTGCGACGCCGGCCAATGTGCGGGGTCTGGTAGGCGGGAAGATCAATGAGCCCCTCATCGAGCGGAACTGGCCCGACATCCTGCGGGTCATGGCCACGATCGCCGCCGACATTGTCGCCCCCAGCCAGATTCTGCGGAAGCTGGCTTCATATCCTCGTCAAAATGAGCTGGCCCTTGCCCTTTGGGAAGTCGGTCTTGTCGAACGGGCGCTGTTCATGATCGACTGGACTCTAGACGCCGGTTTGCAGCGCGAGGCCCAGATCGGCCTCAAAAAAGGTGAAGCCCATCATGCGCTGAAGCGCGCCATCAGCTTCCATCGGCGCGGTGAAATCCGGGACCGATCGGGTGAAGGTCAGCATTATCACATCGCCGGCATGAACTTCCTCGCCGCCATCATCATCTTCTGGAATAAGATTAAGCTCAGCGATGTCGTCACCGGTCGATCCGCTAATGGCGCTACCGTCCCACCCGATCTCCTCGCCCATTTCTCACCGCTGGTTTGGGAGCAAATCAACCTCACCGGCGAATATCGCTGGCCAAAATCCTTAGCGTAGGATTTCGCTCCCTCCCGCAAACGGCCCGTATTTTGCGGAGGACATCGCATGCCAACCGCGGCACTTCACCCGTCGGTAAAGTGCCACGGTCCTCAGTTCTGTGGGTAGCGAGGATCTAGCGAGTTAGTGACCTCACGCTCTAATAGCCGCTGCGCTTCGGTGAAGTGCCACGACTGGTCCAACCGCCTTAGCCGGTCGATAACGGATTCACATTCCGTTCTTATTGTGCTTCAAATGTTCTGATGTTTCAGCCTGATCTTTTTGCCACAGAGGCGACCTCGGAACCGGCCAGCGTTTCGGAACAACCGGTGCTCGACGTGCCTGGTATCCTCGAGCGACTGGCCGACTTTTGCGAGCGCCCCCGGTACAGCTTCATGGTGCTGAATCTGATCGCGCAATTGAGTGCGAAAACTGGCTCGGCCGGTCCGTTCGTCCGAGCGGGCGAGACGCGGATTCCGGTTCGAGACTGGTTATCTGACGCTCTGACCCCGGTCGCCCAGCGCGATCCCCGCCGGCTCGCGATCGCCGGAAAGGTTCGACGCGCGCTGGAGGACGATAATGCGCTACCAGAAGATAGCGCGGCAGCAGGCGCCTTGATCGACGATCTGGTACGCGAGCGCATCCGGATTTCCGGTCGAACTAACGTCAGTCGCGCCGTCTCAGAACTGGTTCGAGCCGGATTAGTCCAAAGGCGATATCAAGGATATCGGGTCGATCATCACAATCGCGGCGCGCAGCGTCAGGTCATGTACGCCATCACTGAGGAAGCGCGCCGTGCCCTGCGCTCCGGGGTGTGACTCGCGTTCCTTGCCTTCTATAGGCAAGCACGATGGCTTTTCATCACCGTTAGATCGTGATGCGAGCGTCCCATGGTGATCGTTCGGCATACGTGCAGGCATCTGAACTAGGGAATCAAAGGGTGGTAATAGCTTCTACGACTGGACTAGCTGTCTGGTTGCGACACATCATTGGGATATGGTAAAGAATGCCATCGCGGATCACGCGTGGCGCTTTGCCGTCCTTGCTGATGAGGTTTCGTGATGGTGCAGATACATCCCCAGGCTCGAACCACGCCTGCTGTAAGGGCGGAAATTGCCCGTTCGACCGAGCCTGCCAGTGTCGTGGCGAAACGCTATGGCATCAGCGATGAGACGGTCCGCAAATGGCGCAAGCGAGGAGAGCAGGCGATCCTGGATCGCCCAAGTCGGCCCCATCGTCTGGCTTGGCGTATGAATGAGGAAGAACGCGCGATCATCTGTGCTGTACGCAGGGCGACAGGCTTTGCCCTGGATGACCTGACCTTCGTGCTCCGGCACTTCCTGCCACACCTCAATCGCGACAGCATCTACAGGGTACTCAAGGCCGAAGGGCTCAATCGACGACCGCCCAAGCCCACGGCGCAGCCGCGTAAAGGACAGGGGCGCTTCCAGGACTATGACCTGGGCTTTGTCCATATCGACGTCAAACATCTGCCCAAGCTGCGCACCGCGGACGGCGAAACTCGCAAGCGTTTCCTTTATGTCGCCATCGATCGCTGCTCACGCTTCGTCCATCTGGCCGTCTACGATGCTGAAAATGCTGCCAACGCCGTCGCCTTCCTCAAGGCCGCCAGAAGGGCTTTCCCCTTCCGCATCACCCATGTGCTGACAGACCGGGGATCCTGTTTTACCGCCGACGATTTCGAACGCGCCTGCGCGAAGATCAAGGTCGTTCACCGCACGACGCGACCCTATACGCCGCAAACCAATGGCATGGTCGAACGCTTCAACGGCCGCATCGCCAGCGAAGTGATGGGCATCAACGTCGCCGGCCATGCTGATCTCGAAATCCTGCTGACCGGCTTCAACCGTGCCTACAATCGGCGACGACAGCGCGTGCTCCACGGCAGTTCGCCATGCCAGAAGGTAGAGGAGCGGATCGGCCTTATGCCCGCGCTCGCCAATCCTCTTTACAAGCCGACGGCACCGGACGATCTTATGACTAAAGTCGACGACGTACTATATTACGCCAATGATGTGTCGCAACCAGACAACTAGCATTACAGTTGCATATTGATTGAAATTCTGAATCAATAGGTCTCCATGGTAGGGAGGCCGTGGATGACGGGCGCATCGATTGAAACGACACTGGAGCTTTGGGCATCGTCGCTGCGGGACGTGAAGGCTCGCATGCGCGTGCTATTCACCCAGGAACGCGTTGCGGCATCGGCCAATCTTTTCCTGGATGGTTTGTTGGGTGAGAAACGGCGCAAAACAGGATGGATGCGTGCAGAGGCGGCCGGAGATCCTGAGCCCTGGCGACAGCAGGCCATTCTGGGTCGCGGGCGCTGGGACGCAGACGGTCTTCAAGACATCGTGCGTGACTATGTCGTAGAGAACCTTGCCCCAGATGACGCTGTTCTGGCCATCGACGAGACCGGCTTCCTTAAGAAGGGCGATGCCACCTGCGGTGTCGCACACCAATATACCGGTTCGGCAGGCAAGACAACAAACTGCCAGATCGGTGTTCGCGACCTATGTTTCGGCTCGGGGTCATGCCTTTGTCGATCGAGCCCTCTACTTGCCCAAGAGCTGGACTGGTGATCGGACAAAGCTTGCCGCCACCCATGTTCCAGAGACTGTGTCCTTTGCCGCCAAGCCCGCCTTGGGTCGAGATGATAAGGCGTGCGCTGGCGGCGGATGTACCCTTTTCATGGGTAGCGGCAGATGCGGTATATGGCCTAGGCGACGTCGAAGGCGCGGTGCGCCAAGCCTGCACGGGCTATTTCCTTGGGGTCAAATCCGATCATTACTTCGGCTCCTGGGCGAAGAACCCGGCGCAGACACTTATGCAAGATTCGTGCCGCCAGCGCATTGATTTAACATAATTGTTATTATCGCGCCAAAGCTATGCCCGTATTGCAGGGGACGCGGGCGCGT